>NZ_AJQY01000043.1:0-8884 GCF_000296875.1 Streptococcus sp. GMD1S
CCTGTCATAACAAAGAGCAAGGCATCCCACATTTTGTCAATATCTATCAACGTATCATTTCCCTCAGGATAATCCTCTACCAAGTCAAGCAATTCCTCTTCCTGACGAGAATACCGCTTTATTTGGCTTAATTCATTGTCAGACAGATATTGATAATTAGCAATCATTCCCATAATGTTTCCTCCTATTGGTCCCCTTTCTTGAAAAAGGCAAGATATCTACTGTTTTTGGACTCTCCTCCTTATTTCTCATTCTCATCTTCCGTCACTTCCCAGACTTCTGACTGATAACCCTCACCTTCTATATCATAGCGCTGCATATAGCCTAAAAATCTTTCTTTTTGATTTGCCTTACGAGGCTTGAGAATGTTTACAGCCCAGAATCCGATAAGAATGACAACTAAAAGTGCTACTACTGTCTCCATACTACTTCTCCCTTGCCTAGCTTAATATCCTTCAACCCACTTTTCATTATCCATAATGAAAGGTTTGGCCAGTCCATCACCTGTATAATCCGCATACTTTGTAGCTAAATACTTGTAACAATCTTCCTTGCTCTCAAACTTAATTGCTTGATAAGGCTCTTCAAAAGTCAGTTTCTCTACAAATAAGAAACCCTCCTCAGCTGGCACTAAAACACCTACGTGCCCAACAAAAAGATACTCTCCATCCAAATTATCATGCAACACAACAGACAACATTCGAGCTTTATCATTGAATTGAAACTGTGAGAAGAATTTCTCCATCTTCTGCGCATGAACTTTTACATCCATCGTTGCTTCCGTCGCTACCCTAGAAAATAGAATATCAAACTCTTCCTTATCTTTTGCATCAAACACCTTTCCCTTATCGATAGCATCGTTATCCACGAAAAGAAGCTGATCATTCTTTTCAAGTTTTGGGATCGTGACTGAATTTTTCAAGAGCGCATAGCTATTGATACGGCAGTTGGTTCCGACAAAGTCACCCTTTTTTTGATTCCAAAGATTGCTGATTTTCTCTACGTCGTATTCTGTCTTCGTAAAGGAGGCAAAATCACCACTTAAGCCAGTAGAGCCGACTGTCGCATTATAGGCGGTGACAAGATTGAAAAATGCATCAACACTATTTGGGTCCAAGTGAGCTGATAAGAGAGATTTGACCTCTTCGGTACTGACTTGACCGTTTAGATTGGAATATGAAGCCGTCCAAGGAACTTTATCTGAACTGGTCTGTGTCTGATTTGCAGCTTCAGTGCTCGTATTATTTTGCTGACAAGCAGCCAAGCCAAGAAATAAGGGCAAACACAGTCCCAAGGCTACTACTTTTCTCGTTCGTTTCATGCAATTCTCCTTCTAGACTACAAGTCTCTTTTTCATTTTAAACACCATTCACTAATCATTCAGCTAGTAATCGTTGACTTAGCTATATTATACTACATAAGTCAAAAAAAGACCGCACGAATCACCCATTCATTACAGCCTTTTTAATCCTATTTTTTATTGAATGACGAAACCTTTAGGCAAAATCGCCAGTTGCAGTCCCAATTCTTGGCAATGACTGGCTAGCACTACAGAATCACGGTCTACAAGATAGTTTTCACTTGATTGGTTAAAAATAGCTTGGACCTTTTGTCCATCATAATCCCATTCAAGAGCTAGCACGTCCGGCTTAATTTCTTTTAGGCTATAGGTGCCATGTTGGATAATGCCTGAAACCTCCTTACGAAGCTGAATCAACTTCTTCATAAAATTAAGCATGTCATTACTGTCGGAAACACGTTCCCAAGGCATGACACGACGACAATCTGGATCTGGCCCTCCACCTAACCCCAACTCTGTTCCATAGTAGAAACACGGTGTCCCTCTTTGTAGAAAGAGGTAAGCTAGGGCAGACTTAACCAGTTGGGCATCTCCCTTGGCAGTAGCCAAAATCCGCTCCGTATCGTGCGAATCCAAAAGATTGAACATCACTTCCGAAATCTGTTGTCTATAGTACATTGATTGGCTATTGATCTCATCGATGAATTGAGGTGACTTCTTAGTCCCTCGCAAGAAATAATCCTTGATGCTGTCGGAGAGAGGATAATTCATGACTGCGTGGAATTCATCGCCATTTAGCCAAGGCTGTGAAGTATGCCAGACTTCTCCAAGAATATAAAGGTCAGGCTTTTTAGCCAGGACAGCCTTCCGGAAATCTCGCCAAAATTGGTGGTCCACTTCATTAGCCACATCCAAGCGCCAAGCATCGATATCAAACTCTTCAATCCAGTAGGTCGCAACGCTTAGTAAATAGTCCCTTACTTGAGGATTTGCCGTATTGAGCTTGGGCATATAGCTGGCAAAGGCAAAGGTATGATAAGGGAGCTTTCTTGGATTCCCCAGCTTATCTTTGGTTACTGGGAACTCTTGAACATGGAACCAGTCTTTATATTCCGACTTTCCACCATGCTTGAGAACATCCTGCCACTGCAGAGACTGATCCCCGATATGATTGAAAACAGCGTCCAGCATGATTTTCATCCCTCTCTGATGGGCCTCCTCCACCAGTTTACGAAAAATTTTCTTATCTCCAAAATGATGATCTATTTCGAAATAATCCGTCGTATTATACTTGTGATTGCTTGGGGATTCAAAAATCGGACAGAGATAAAGACCTGTAATCCCTAAGTCTTGCAAGTAATCCAGATGGTCAATAATGCCCTGTAAATCACCACCAAAGAAATCGCTCGTCTTTGGCTTGATAAAGGAATCCCAAGCTAGCGCACCTTCAGGTGAAATCTCAGGATTGCCATTAGCAAAGCGTTCTGGGAAAATCTGGTACCATACCATCTCTGCTACCCAGTCAGGAACATGGCAAGCATCAATCTCATGGATATACGGAATTTTAAAGCCATTTCCTTCATAATGAAGGTTTTCTAGCGTATTTTCAACACATCCCTTATCGCCATACAAAATACTCTGACCCTGCTTATCCTTGAGTTCAAAGAGATACTGGAGTCGTGCATAGCCAACTGAAACTTCCGCTTGCCAGTAATCAAATAAGACATCAGAAGTTACTTTGACCATCTCCTTGATTGCTTCATAATGGTCCTCTAAAAAGATAAAAGTGTCTCCATAATGCAAGTTGATGCTTTCTATATCATCTTTCTTGGTCCGGATACGAATGTGCATTGTCTTATCCTTATAAAGGTACGCATACTCTGACTCTGGTCTATGGTAAATGGCTGTTAATTCCATTGTTCTGTCTCCTAGTTTACTTTTATTCATCTTGCTGCGCAAACGTTTTCATTATTGTGATTCTAGTATACTACTTTAAAATTTTATTTTCAAGACTTGTCCGTAGTTTCGAGTGGATTGTTTTTGAGAATATAAAAAAGCAGTAAGATTTAATACCTACTACTTTCTGATTGATGATTTACAAATGCCTTTCAAGCCAATCTATCTTTTTAAAATCTTTATTATTATTGTGGTCATTTCGATAGGAATCTTGGGAAGAAGCCTTGTATATACTGAAATACTGTTCCAAACTTGGAACACGAAACGTGATGTCCTCGAGATGAATCAACTCTATATCTGATTTCGAAACTCCTGCAAAATCAGGTAAGGAATCGATACTTCCAAATTCAACGCTCACATCATCTTTTTGGAATTCGTGCTCGTGAATATCTACCAAGGTATAGCCTAAGTGGTTCATCACTTTCATTATCTTGTCCCAGTCATAAATCCTGAGATGATCAGGCGCTTCCCAGCCTCTAGGATCTCCAGAGACATGAATGTCAATGTCAGACGGCTCCCAATCTTCATTTGAACGGTATTCAAAACCCAAAGACCCCATGAGCGTGGGTGTGATTCCAACTTGGTTTAAATGAGAACAAATTGTTCGAAATTCATCAAATAGAGAATTCATCCTTCCTCCAATCTTTGATATAAAACTTTATTTCTCAGTGAAAGACAAACTTGTTTCTATCTTCTACTCTTTCGGTTGTGAAAAAACTTCAATATGCTGGCCCAGTACCTTAATCTCTACAGGTAGGTTATCCGACTTATCGCCATCAACATCTGACTCCAACTCACTATCTGAAGAGATTTTAATAGTACGAGCTCTGATATACTCAATATTATCATTGCCGACAACATCGCCTTTTAGTAAATCAGGAATGACGGATAATTTAGAGAATAGAGAAGCATCTTTTAGAATCAAAATATTGGCATAGCCGTCTTTGTTTTCTTCAAAGATTTTCTTATCAGCGAAGTAATTTGTCAAGAGAACCAAAACATGACTCGCTTCACCATCATAATTTCCATTTTCTGTCTCAACCTTAATGTTAAAGACCTGATCCGTCATCACAGACTTCATGGTATTTACAGCATAGGCTAATATACCGAATTTTGTCTTGTCCTCGATCTCCACATTGTGAATCGCCTCAGGCAGAGAACCGATACTAAAGATATAACCAAAATAGTTATCATTTGCTTTACCGATATCAATCTTGTTGGTTAAGTTAAAATCAAGTTCATCAATCGCACCATCGATGTCTTGATTGATTTCCAACAGTTTCGTAATGAGGTTACCTGTACCGCCTGGGATAATCCCTAACTTAGGAATGTAGTCTCTCTCAGCAATACCCGAAATGACTTCATTGACAGTCCCGTCTCCACCGAAAACAACCACTGCATCGTACTGCTCACGAGAGGCTTCCTCAGCAAAGTGTGTTGCATCCAGCGCTTTTTCAGTAATTTTGGTTTCCACGTGCTCAAAATAATCTTTGGCCTTATTCTCCAGCTTGACCTTATAATCCAAAGCCTTTTCCCCACCAGAGGTAGGGTTTATAATTAACATTGCTTTTTTCATTGATAATACTCCTTTAATAGTTACAAAAATTCTAGTAACTAATTATATCACTTGAGTTATGTAAACGCCATCCAAATGCTTGAAAAATCGAATCCACTAACTAGAATAGAGACGTTAATGTATCAAGCACTAACCTAAACTTAAACAAGAATAAATACTTATTGTTAGCAATCCACTACTTTACTTTTTTGACAATTTTATATAATCCATTAAGTATAAAATAGCTGAAACAAATGCGAACACACTGGAAAATCCAGCTAATATTGGAATAAAACCAATAATCGATGCAATCAAAAGAAACTGATAAGTCTTCTTATTGATTTTTGATTCCTCATCATAAAGAAGGAATGCTACAAAACCAAAAAACAGCAATATTAAACAAGTTGAAAAGTAGATTCCATCCCAACTGGAAAGTCTAACAAGCTTAGGTATCACCCAGTAAACGAGTTCAAATTTCCACATTTTAGAAGAAAGGTAAATAATCGTTAAAGCTCCAATTAAAGAAATAACTCCGTTTATTAGCAATAGTTTATTTGATTTCACACTTAATCCTTTTTATCCTTTTCTGTACTTATTCATCGCTAATTAATAGATTCACTTTTTAAAAATTCTTTAGACTTCCGTACGATATAGATCTCTTCATCCTCTTGAGAGACTTTTTTAAACAACTCATTCGCCCTGATCATATCTCCTTTTAATTTAGAGTTCAAAGCTTGATAGTAAGTGATTTCCAATTGTTGATATTTAAATTCGTTTTCCAATTCTTCAAAATAATCATTGGATTGATGGGCAATTGTTAAATCGTATAGAGCAAGACTCACGCTTTTTGTTTTTTCAGCTAGAGTTGGATCTGATATGGACATTTTATTTAACATGAGTTCAAGCTCATCTCTGGTCAGGTCAGGATTTGCAAGAACTGTTGAGCGAATGAGGTAACTCTCTAAAAAATCTCTGTATTTCGGCTTCAGTTTTTGATCAGTCATTGCTTCAGAAGCCTCCTTAATGGCAGCATCGAAATCACCAATCAAATAGGAATACCCAACAGATGTTAGTTTTACATCCATTTGTATAATAGCTCTTTTTGCATCTTTGTTCAACTCAATGTATTGCTTCCAAGATGGTAAATCTAAGTCCATATACAGTAACTTAGTACCACTCCTTACATACCCTCTTCTGATTAGTGCAATGAAAAGAAATAAGAGTGCATTTATGAGTATAATACAAAGAAATTGAATAGTCCTATCGTTCACCATCCAAGCTACAAAAAGAATGAGAAGAACAGCCAAAACAATCGCAACTTTTCTATAAAAAGCATATTTTTTACGTAATTCTAAGTAATTCATTATTACTCCTTTTCTAACTCACAATGCTGCATTGTAAGAGCTGTCTTGAACTTTAAATGAGTCGCTCACCACCCAAATACTTTCTGAATTGATTTAATACCTGAATCGATACTATTTCCAATATCATTTATTCTATATTTTCTCAATCTTTTCAACCTCAATTTGACCATGCTTGTATGGATGAGCGATTGGAAAACTTCCTAGAGTAAACATGAAAAAGAATAACGATATGATTCCATTGATTACCAAAAAAGCCCCTTCTGTTCCATTATTCAAACCAAGAAAGAAAAGTAAACAAAGGGCAATTGCTCCAACCAAAGGATATACTCCTCCGTTACTTTTTTTAATAGTTGTAAAGGTCACTGTGTATTTATTGCTGTTTTGAGGAATCCATTTATCTGCTTTATTATGGGATAACTTTAATGAAATCAGAATTGCAAAATAAGAAATCAGCATAGAAATTGCAAAGAGTAATAACTTTAATAATATTTGCTCGCTAATATTATTGTGAATAAAAAATTTTTTCAGCGCATCATAGCTAACCTTGACGATTGGTTGAACGATAATGGCTCCCATTGTTGCACTTACAGGTCTGCTAGGTTTAATTTCGAATTGGTTATTATTCTTTTCAATCTCTACCATGTTCACTGTAATTGTATCTGTTTTTATTCCCCAGTAATAGCTCTTGGGGCTTATAGTACTTGTATCCATGACATACTTCTTCGATTCTTTATCTATCTGAACAATTTGAAAGCACATCATGCTTGAATTTTTAAATTTTAATTCCACATTTACCACTCAAATACTTTCTGAATTTTATTATAAGTTACATTATACCTTTTTCACTTCTTTAAATTCTAGGTATTTCTTTTGATAAGCATAAGTCAATGGAATAACGCCAGATTCAATCCAAATAAATAGATAGGCCAACAAACCATTCAACACTAGAATTGCAGCTTCTGTTCCATCATCTTCTCCCATATAAATAGAGAAAGCAATTGTATGTAAAATGAGAAATAGATAGGCATGGAATTGTCTTTTTTTCTTATTATTCTGAAAGATTATTTTAAACCTCTTCTTTTCCTGCGATAAACGACTTGAAATTTCCTTCCTTGATTTGATTAAAATACTTTGATAGACAATATAAGCTACCAAAATAGATATAGGAAATAAAGATACTTTTAAATATAGATTATGACTAATATCATAATATCTAAAAATTGATGTTACTACTCTATACAAAAGAAGGCTAAAACCAATAGATACCATACGCATTCCTGAAGGACCCATCTTAATTTTTTTATCAAAATTTTTATTCTGACTATCGAGTTCTATCAAATCAACTTCAAGAGTTTCAGGGGAAAGTCCCCAATAATAACTCTTTGGTGTTGTGGAGTTGGAATCAAGAACGTACTTTTTCTCTCCCATCTCTAACACATCAAAATAAGCAACATCTAATCCTCTAAAATTAATTTTCACATTTACCACCCAAACACTTTCTGAATTGATTTAATACCGGAATCAAATGCTTTGCCAACATCTGATATACTTTTATTAAGATTGTCACCCATCTCATTTGTTATAGTTTTAATCCTCATAAAGTTACTATAAATTATAACTTCTCTATTCTATCAAAAATAATCTCTTGCTTTTCGTAACTTTCTCGGAGTGGTAACATACCTAAGATAACCGTAAAGAAACCCAAAAATATAATACTGTTAATGATAAGGATAGAGGCCTCTGTCCCATTATCAGTAAATATATAAAACCCCAAACATCCTATAACCATAACGAAAAGAATAGGCAGAAGTTTATACAGTTTTAACTGACGTTGTGGTCTTGCTAATTTGAAAACTATTTGATACTTCGTTTCTTTACTTGAAAGTTTTTGTTGAAGATTATGACGAACCACAAAAGCAATGAACCTGAAAGTAAGATAAGCCAGGGCAATAAAGAGGACAAATAAACCCAATTTAAAAGAAATATTATGGCTAATGTCATAACTCTTAAAAGCATTCGTAACAATCCCATAACAAGCTCCGCCTATTGCTACACCTATTCCAATACCAATTGATTTACTCATTGTTGGAGCCACACTCTCAAAACGTATATCTCTTTTATCTAACTTTAAGCATTTAGCTGTGATTTCACTGGGAAGATAACCCCAGAAATAAGTTTTAGGGCTAATGCTAGTCATATCCAAAAGATATTTTTCTCCTTTAAATTCTACAATTTTATGAAAAGTTTTATTTGTTTCTTTAAATTTTAATTCCATATTTACCACCCAAACACCTTTAAATACTTCTTTTCTAATTCAACACTACTTTCGATAATACTGGAGACATTTCAACTCGGCGATTACTCTTTTCAATTTCGTTCATGGAAACCTCATTCTTTTTCAAAAATAACACTACTAATTTGCACAATCTTTTGATTAGATTTTAGTTGAATAGTTACTCTATATATAGTTGAGCTAGAATGATTTACTAATACTATACATGTTGTTTCCTCTGGTAAATCATATTTGCTTTTTAGATGTTTATAGAGGTCAGAGTTATTTTCTGGCTGATATACAATCTCACGAAGCTCTGTTTCTGCACTCTTAAAGGTCTCCTTTACATCTAAAGAAGTAAAGAATTCTCTTTGTACCACTAAATTAAGAATTTCTTCATCATATAAAGGAGTTACCTCCGACCCATAATTTAACTT
>NZ_AJQY01000044.1:0-8725 GCF_000296875.1 Streptococcus sp. GMD1S
TTGCTTGATTAAACGCGTATCAAAAATAGCTAAACCGAATCCCAGTCCAACAATCGGTGTCATGAGAGGTGAAATTAACATGGCTCCAATAATAACAGCTGTTGAATTCATATTTAGACCGATAGAGGCAATAAAAATTGCACACATCAAAATCGCTGTATCTCTCAATCGAACATGAAGGTCATCGTATAATTTCTCACGGTATTCCCGTGTTGAATAATTGGCAGTCATTTGTCCTCTCCTCTTTCCTTATTTAAATCGGTATAATAATTAATAATAACAGCTGATAAACAGCCAAAAAATATGAGCCCATAAATCGTCAAGAAGACACTGGTAATCCTTCCAATCAAGGTCACAGCTAGGAGATCCCCGTAGCCGACAGTCGTCGAAGTCACAAAAGCATACCAAAGACCGTCTCCGTAATTTGTGATAGCAGGTTCAACTAGGAAAAGCACGCCTCCTGACCCAAAAACAAAGGTCACAAAACTCAGAGCAAACCGAGTAAAACCCGTAACCTGTATAATATGCCATAACATTTTTAAACGTCTCATTTGTTCTCCTTATTCATACTAGCTCCTGACCGAGCCGTTTTTTCCAATAATCAAAGTGAAGATAGGACATGATCTCCATCAGAGAAAGATAGACAAACTGATAGATCTGATTTAAGCTGATTATCAACTGATATTGTTTGAAAAATGACTGGAAGAAAGACCAGATATGACTGTCTTGAATCAGTCCCTTCTTAACATCAGACAGGATATTAGCTAAAGCTCCCAAGGACTGAAACGGTAAATCCTTGACATTTATATAGATCCGGTCCACCACATCATTCAGACTGGTATCTTGGATGGCATGAAATTCTCCAAAGAGAACTCCTGCCGCTCCAAGAGTAGAAACAAATTCCACCAAATAATTTCTGAGGAAATTTTCTCAACCTTTTCCCATAATGTGTTTAGTGCCATCCATAACGATCCCAACCAGAAAAAGGAAAGAAAATAAGCAAAGAAATTTTGCCGTAAATCCCAAAAAGCTTGAAGACTTGGTGTCGTTGGTTTTTCTAACTCTAAAATCAAAATGGTCATAATAATTGCTAGAACAGCATCTGTCAATGCAATTAATCTATCTTTCTTCATCAGATTACGTTGCCTTTCATTTTGTAGTATTCTATCTCATCGTATAATATTTATTAATCTTAAATATTGGATAGTCACTTCATATTTTGAGTACAAACAAGATACACTAAAAAGCATGTATCTGTCATATTTTATTTAACTTTAGAAATATTCATCCATCTAATCAATAAATATATCATATTTCACAATAAATGACTACTATCAAAGATACATTTTCTTTCAGATTTCTCCCTTTTAAACTTGGCTAACTTGACCTGCATTACCTAGGTCGCTTTGCTTTAAATTATACTTTTTTCTTAAAGATTTGCTACGAGTAGTCTTTCATGTGAGTAATTTTTATCAAAAAATTTCATAGATAAGTCCTATATATAATCATGATAAAGTAGTAAAAATAGTTGTTATCCTAGTTGATTAAAAAAGTCTTTGATTTCCTCATCTTTTATAAAATAATATATAATTTTCCCCTCTCTTCTAGTATCCAAGATGTTTTGATTGGCTAGTTTACGAAGATGGTGGGAGGCAGATGCCATACTGAGATTTAGTAAACAGGCTATATCACAGACACAGAGTTCTTCAACAGCAAGGAGATAAAAGATGATATTTATCTGTTTATTATCGGTAAACTTTGATAAAATACGAAGTGATTTTTGGACTTTTTCCTTTTCAAGGTAGTTCGTTGCGGTTGTAACATTTTGCTGATTTATAATATTCACTTGGCAGATACTATCTTTTTTCATAATTTTTTCTCCTAGCCGAACACAGTCCTTAGCATGTTAAAGCTGTTGTTTTCAATCAGGATATACATCCCCAGTCCTAAATAAACAACGGCAATAAACCATCTGCTATATTTTTCCAAAGTTTCTCCAACAGAAGGGACTTGTGCCAATTTTTGGGCAGAAAAAACCAAGAGATAAATCATGACTAGAAAGGTAAGTAAAGCCACTATCAAATTCGCTAAATTTAAGGTAATAAAATATGGGACAAAAACACCAATATTGTCAGCACCACAACTTGCAAAAGTAATCATAGCGACTAGAAAAATCAGGTTTTTATTATCTTTGCGCAAACCATCTTTTGCAATAGCTTCTCCATCAGAATCTCCTAAAAGCAAAACTTTGAGTCCTAGGAAAATTGGAATCAAACCGAGCAAACCTAAAATCTCTTTACTAGGAATATAATTTAAGACAAATGCAAAAAGTAAACTTAGCAATATTAGACTAACAGAGCCTAGAAATTGTCCTAAATAGATGTTAATGATGTCTTTTCTGCTTTTTCTTTTGGCAAAAAATAACATTAGGATAATAAGTAAGTCTACGGCTGTCCCAGAATACAGGATTATTGAAGTAACAACATTTTGAACCATAAAGCACCTCATTCAAATATATTTTTGAATGTATTTTAACATTAAACTTTGTAGATGTCAACTTCAGCTCCATCAAAATATAGATAAGAAGGTAGTGTCCCAAACATTAAAAAGCCCTGCCATCGAAATGATAGCAGGGCTTAACTTCAATATCCAGATGATATATTTATCTAAAAAAGGTAGAGTAAAAGGTAGAGTTTTTATTGATTTGTAGTGCGATATAATGAGTTTCCAAAAATCAAAAATCGCTTAAAATCAATATTTTGACATCTATTGACGTGTACTGAAACCCTTACTTAACCTCTGTAAGGATATAATTACGGTACCAGTATATCATAAATAATAACAAAATCTTGACTTTCCGAAAAATAAGTATTTTCCGGAAAAATATCGAAATTAAATCAAAACTAAAAATATCTCATACATTTGAACTGCACCCCAAAAGTTAGACAGAAAAAATCTAACTTTTGGGGTGCAGTTCATCAAAGGTGCTTTTCATTTTAAAAAACTTGTGGAAAAACTTCATCCCATATATCTACTAAGCTTTTCCCGTCAAATACTTTAGCTTCCATAGCTTCATCAATTGTATCAAACTGCTGACCTTCATAATCATAACCAACTACACATATACTCGATAAAAAGCAAGCACCTCGGCTATTATAATTAAATTCAAGATCTTTGTCTAAATATTTTTTAATTTCATCCTTTTTCATATAGGACCATCCCAACTAAAACAATCTCAACAAACAAGATTTTTTCCTTAGATTCTATTCCCACTACTAGCTTTCTATGATGCTGACGATTTCATCTTCAAAATATTCATAAAGAGTTCCATCAACATCTACCAGCAAGGAGTCAATCTCCTCGTCATTGTCAGAGGCGTCACAATAGTCTTCTACAAATCCTCTAACTACCGCGCCATTTTTTAACGTGATAATTACATCTGTACGGTTAAATTTCCAGAGTGTCATTTAAATATTCCTTTCAATATTGGCTAATTGCTTTGCTTTTTCGTAGTAAGGTGTTAAGAAATCGATAAAACCTTGTTTGTCGCTTGGATCATGTTCCTCTAAAAATATCATCAACTCAAAGTCATTGAGAGCGTCAAACATTTCAGAGTTTTCATTATCCCAAGCCTCGGAAAATTCCGCATCTTCTCCAAAAAGAGCGTTAAACGTAAAGGAAAAATCCCAAAAATTATCAATCTGACCACTGACTGTTTGCTGGAGCATGTCTAATACTTGTTGACTATAACCCATTACCCTTCCCCTCCTAATAAGAACGTTGTAGCATATTGAGCTACGTTCCAAAAATTTAACAGACAAAATCTAATTTTTGGGGTGCAGTTCATTCATCAAAGATGATTTTTATTTTAATAATACTGCACTTCAATTCCATCCATAATTTCTACTAAAGTGTTATCGTCAATTTTTAGAGAAATCAGATCAATGAATGATGATACCTGGTATTCCTTATCTCCAATCACCACTACAATATCATGAACAGAATTAGGAAAAATCCCACATACTTGACCATTATAATCAAAAGAGGCATCCCAACCATTGTCATATAACTCTTGTAAATCATCTAATATTGCCATATAAACTAAATCCTTTTCCATAGTGTTTTCTTTCAAATAAGGCAGGTAAAAGCACCTAGATTGTTCTAAGTCCTATGAGATTGTTTTAATCGAGACAATCTCACTCTCAAAGAGAGAAATTTCAGTAGCTTCATCTGGACTAGGATTAGCAATGAGAATAGTGATTTCATCTTGCTCATCATTGTCCATTTCGTCAACAAAGTCTATGACACGTCCCTTGATTATCTTATCGCAATTAGTGACTATCTGAACCCTTGATCGAAGATACTTCCAAAGCTGTTTACTCATTTATTTTCCTCTCTGCTATTTTTTCGATAGTTCTTATACTTTTTATAGTTAGTCGATAAAATCGCCTAGGTTGAACTAAGCACTAATAATTTTGATTTTCTTGATAATATCTTCAGGATATGAGCGATCACCTATAACTATTTCGTCAGGACCATCTAAATCATAACCGTCAAACCAATCAACCACCCTACCCTTGATGGAGGTCCCATCTTCTAAAATAAGGCGAACATTTTTATCAACATATTCCCATAATTTCATTAAGTTCCTTCTCTCTAACATCGGAACAATATGACCCAATATTAGTTATTTACTAATGGCTTTTAGTTCCTGTTAAAAGCATTATAGCACACCTTACTTGCTAAAGTACAACAAGCACCCCATTAGACTAACCTGCTACTTTGCTTTCTTGTAAAAATGTTGTATACTTAAGTAAATAAAGGAAGTAATCTTGTTCCCCCCTGTCTACTATGTGGTCGGAATGATGGTTACTTCTTTTTTCCCCCTTACTATCTCAATAGCCTTGTATTTAAAAGTTTTTTAGGCTATAATTAAATTAACGAATAGAGGTTTTCCATCTCCCCTTGAAACAGATCTTTCTGCGGTAGGAGGTGGGACGCCTCTATTTGTTTTTTAAGTCAAAATGATGTAAAATTAATTCAAGAAAGAAGTGTGGTTTTCCCGCCTAAAAGCTCTATAGCTGTGGGAGGGTCACGCTTCTTTTTACCTCTCAAAAGAGAACGCAAAAAAAGCCGTCTCATTCTTTGAAGCAGCAATGAAATCAATCTAGCAAATATCTAAGCAAACCCAGAAATCAACCTTTTAAGACAAAGCAAAAAGCCCACTGTTGTAGGCTTTCTGTAAGATATTTCTTAAAATTAAAGCATCTTGTTGTAGAATTCAACGACAAGTGCTTCGTTGATTTCTGGGTTGATTTCGTCGCGTTCTGGCAAGCGAGTCAATGAACCTTCCAATTTTTCAGCATCGAATGATACGAATGCTGGACGTCCAAGAGTAGCTTCTACTGCTTCAAGGATTGCTGGAACTTTCAATGATTTTTCACGAACTGAGATTACTTGACCTGGAGTTACACGGTATGATGGGATATCAACGCGTTTTCCGTCAACAAGGATGTGACCGTGGTTTACGAATTGACGAGCTTGACGACGAGTAGTCGCAAGACCAAGACGGTAAACAACGTTATCCAAACGACGTTCCAAAAGAAGCATGAAGTTGAAACCTAGGATTCCGCCTTTGATTTTTGTAGCTTGTACGAACAAGTTACGGAATTGTTTTTCACCTACACCGTAAGTGAAACGAAGTTTTTGTTTTTCAGCCAATTGCAAACCGTATTCTGACAATTTAGAACGGTTGTTTGGTCCGTGTTGTCCTGGTACGTAGTTACGACGTGCCAATTCTTTACCTGTACCTGTAAGTGAAAGGCCAAGGCGACGAGCTTGTTTCCAAGATGGTCCTGTATAACGTGACATATGTATGTCCTCCTGATATAAATAATATTTGGCGGAAATAGTCACTTAGAAAGCCCTGATTCGTGCAGATGCCCTTCGCCTAAACAGCCAAGGTTACTTGTCATAAGACACCTGTTGACGAGCTTCATGCTTTCCTGCTGCTATTTCACACAAAGGCTATTATACCATGAAAAGCTAGATATGTAAAGGGATTTTACAGCTTTATTTCAAATTGAGGCTGAATGTAAACTTGCTTCCTAAGCCATATTGACTTTCTGCTGTGATTTCGCCACCAAGCTGATGGGCTAGTTCGCGTGCAATCGCAAGTCCTAATCCATGTCCACCTGTCTTCATATTGCGCGAAGTTTCTACACGATAAAGTCGTTTAAAGATCTTTTCCAAATCCTCAGGAAGGATTCCCTGACCCTCGTCTTTCACACTGATTCTCAGCTCTTGTTCTGTTAATTGGGCAAGAACCTCGATTCTGGTTCCTGGTTCTGAATATTTAAAGGCATTGTTTAACAAATTGACTAGAATGCGAGAAAGTTTGTCAGAATGGCTCTTGATTTTCGCCGACTCAGGTGATACTTGAATGTAAACATCTCGCTCCTCTTGTTCAATCTGGAGTTGAAATTCACTCATTGACTCAATCAACAGCTGATCTAAAAAGACCTCTTCGACTTCTTCATCAGCAGTATCTTGAGGTTGGGTGTTAAGAGTCAGAACATCCAATTCCTCCACTAGCTTGTTTAGACGCTCGGTTTGCCGACCAATCGTGGCTAAGTAGTGGAGTCGCTCCTCTTCCTTAATCACTCCATCTAGAATTCCCTCCACAGTAACCTGAATGGAGGTAATGGGAGTTTTAATATCGTGAGAGAGCTGCGCAATCATCATTCTCTTTTCTTGCTCGCTCTCATCAAGTGATTGAAAGGTGGCTTGCAAATTGTGGGACATGTCATTAAAAGCCTGGCCCAGCTCTTGAAATTCTAATGGTCCCTTGGTTTCAATTTCTGTGCTGAAATCCTTGCTTGCTATATCCTGAGCTTGTTTTTTCAAATGTTTCAGAGAAGAGAACACTGGCGACAAAAGAAAGATGCTCACTGCAGCGCCAATGAAACTAGCAATCAAGGTCATTCCAACGAGAAAGTAAACTTCACTTTTCTCGATCAACATCCGTTGGACTGCCCAGAAAACGACCAAAATCGTTAGTAGAGTCGACACTAGATACCCCACTAAAATATAGTTTTTTAATTTCATGTTCTACCTCTTGGTCTTTCCATCTTATAACCCAAACCCCAGACAGTTTTGATAGCAGGAGCATTTGAATTTGTATACTTGGTCAACTCTTGCCTCAAAGCATGGATATGAACATTGAGTGTATTGGTATCATCTACATAGTCCTCTTGCCATACCTTCTCGTAAAGTTCCGTCTTTGAAAAGACTCTCTCGGGATTGCTGGCTAATATCCATAGAAGTTCAAAGGATTTTACTGTCAATTCCAAAGGTTGCTCCCCAATGCGAACCTCATGAGTCACATGGTTGATTACCAAGTCACCAAACTCGATCTGTTCTGTCTCTCCTCCACGGCTAAGGCGACGCAAGATATTATTCACTCTTAAAACCAATTCGCGTGGGCTAAAGGGTTTGACTATAAAATCATCTGCCCCCAAACTTAATCCATAAATCTTATCCTGTTCGCTTGTCTTAGCAGTTGTAAAGAGGAAGGGTTGATCCGGAGCGATATACTGAACTTCACTGATAAAATCATACCCGTCCATATTGGGCATCATGATATCTGTGATAATGAGGTCGATAGATTTTTTTCTGAAAAGCTCTAATCCCTCCTTACCATCATGGGCGACCAAAACATCGTAACCTGCCTGTATAAGATAGCGGTTTTGAATATCTAGAATATCTATTTCATCATCAACCAGCAAAATTGTCTTTTTCATCTGACACTCCTTCGATAAAAACAGTGTTATACTTGCTTTAGTATAACACTATTTTCTCTAATGTTTAAGTGATTTGAATCTTAATCTTCTCGTTTGGTTGTCAAACCCAAAAGTCCAACAAGCCCTGCCAAGGCTAGACCAACTATACCAAGGCCAGCTGTAGCTGTTTGAGCTTCCCCAGTATTTGGTAACATCGCTTTATCATCTTTTTTCATCATATTAGCCATTGGGCTAGAAGCTGGTTGATCTACTTTCATATCTGACATATGGTGATTTGTACCCATCATACCCTTAGTCGTACCTGTAGAGCCTGTTTCAGAAGGCTTCGTATTCATCTGACCTTGTTGAGATGGTATTGTCGCCATTTCTTTTCCACGAAGCTGAATCGTTACTTGACGAGTAGCAATCAGATTGGTCAAATCAGGTTTGCCATCTTTAGATCCATAGACTTTAACAGTAGCTAGATATGTATGGGTTCCGTTAGCTCGAAGTTGATCCAGCAAGGCCTGACCATCTTTGCCAACCGTATTGCCATTCAAATCCACTTCGTAGAAATATTGACCTTTAGCCAAGCCTTCAAGTGGCAATAGGGCAGGATTTTTAGCTGTTCCGTTGTCTGACCATGGAGCTTTGTCTGAAGCTTTTAACAAGAGGCGAGTCAACATACCATCTCCACCAAAAGCTTCATACGGAATAACTTGGTTGACACCAGCCAAGAAAGGTCCAGGAACCTTAGCCTTATCAAGGTAGCTAGCTGGAACATCAATCATGTCTTTGACATTGTTAACAACAGACTCTTTAACCTGATTTGGTGTGGTCAAACCATTCAAATTAACAGTCAAATCTTTAGTCGCTACCAGATTAGTCAAGTCAGGCTTGCCGTCTTTCGCACCGTACACCTTGATAGTAGCTTTATAGCTTTG
>NZ_AJQY01000045.1:0-7795 GCF_000296875.1 Streptococcus sp. GMD1S
TGCTAAATCGTTAGGTCGGGTAACTGGCGCGGGGGTTCGAATCCCCCATTCTCCGTTAGATAAACCCAGTGTTTTTCTAAACAACTATCCTTGGAGGTAGTCTCCAAGAGTAAATTTTCATAAAGAGGTGAAACATGAAAAAGATCAAGTTACTAAGTATCTTAGCACTTTCAACAGTTGTCTTGGGTGCATGTTCTGTATTTTCTAATCAGTCATCTGAAGCTTCTTCTGATAACAAGGAGAATACGGAACAAGTTGAGAAGAAAGATGAAGCTGCAGAAGTTAAAGAAAAAGTTACAAAAGATGCTGAGATTCTCTTAGACTCAGTTCTTACTAGCGACTCTGCTCGATTTAAGAAGATTTATGGCGACACTTATGAAAAATGGAGTGAGGCAGTATTTGCTGTACAAACAAGTGAAAAAATCAAAGAAGAAGGGCTTTCACCTGCATCTACCTATTCAGTACAATGGCACAAAGATTTCCCTGTAGAAACTCCAGAAGAAACCATTTCAGGTTTCTTGAAGATGAGACGTAGATTATATCAAGATATCGGTTCTTACACTGTTAAAGACGTGAAGGTTGATGAATCAGGAAATACAGCGACTGTTACTTTCAACTCTAAGAAGTTACACTCTAAAGGATTGGCTTCATCTACAAGGGAAGTTCTCACTACTCTTATTGGAGGTGTTGATAACCTAGGTAAATACAATCAAGCTGGTTCAAACGTTGACATCAAGCGTTACCAAACATTGGTTTCTTACTGGATTTTTGAGCATCTATTTAAGAAAGATTTCTCAACCTACAGTGACGTTGACCCTAACTTAGCTCATACACCTTTCACTACTGGTGATTTTGATACTGAAATCAAATTAACAAAGGATAAGGATGGAAACTGGCTGATTTCTCAAGAAGATTACCGTACTTTGGCGACAGAGTTGCTTGATGATACAGAAGGTTATGATAAAATTGTCCGTAAAAACTCAACTAAGTCTAATGATAAATCAACAGACAAGTCTTCTGATAAATCTTCAAACAAATCCACTGATAAATCAACAGACAAATCTTCAGATAAAAAAGATAAAAGCAATATCTAATCACAAGATTTAGAAGAAAAACAAGTAGTCCTAATAAACTACTTGTTTTTTTATGAAATCAAAGTGATTCTAGGATAGGGAAGGATACAGAAAAAAATAGTGTGATAGTTAGAGTAACTCAGCCTTTCATTTCTAGATATTGTTCTTAGAACGATAAAAAAACTGCATTGAGGTGCAGTTTTTCTTTTTTCTACGGAAGACATGGGATTCGAACCCACGCACGCTGTTACACGCCTACCGCGTTTCCAACACGGCCTCTTAAGCCTCTTGAGTAATCTTCCAATACTTACTCAAATAGTCTACCATAAAGCCACTTATCTTGCAATAAAAATTTTGGAAATAAGAAAAATGATAGAAATTGAAAGAAAATGATAAAAAATGCTTGACTTTGATAGAAATTGTGCTAGAATGAATAGTGTAAACGATAACAGGAGGTGATTTGGTGTTAAAAACTGAGCGGAAGCAACTGATTTTAGAGGAGTTAAATCAACATCATGTAGTTTCCCTAGAAAAATTGGTTAGTCTATTAGAAACATCAGAATCAACGGTTCGAAGAGATTTGGATGAGCTGGAGGCGGAAAACAAACTTCGCCGTGTGCATGGTGGAGCAGAATTGCCCCACTCCTTGCAGGAAGAAGAAACCATCCAAGAAAAATCTGTCAAAAACCTTCAAGAGAAGAAGCTACTGGCTCAGAAAGCAGCCTCTCTTATTAAGGAAAAAGATGTCATTTTTATCGATGCTGGAACGACAACTGCTTTTTTAATCAAGGAATTGGTTAATAAGAATATTACAGTTGTGACCAACTCCATTCACCATGCGGTTCAGTTGGTTGAAAAACAGATTCCAACTGTCATGGTTGGAGGAAGTGTCAAGATGGCAACAGATGCATGTATCGGTGGTGTTGCTCTTAACCAAATCAATCAATTGCACTTTGACCGTGCCTTTGTTGGGATGAATGGTGTAGACGATGGTTATTATACGACTCCTGATATGGAGGAGGGAGCCGTTAAGCGTGCTATTTTAGAGAATGCCAAACAAACCTATGTCTTAGTGGATTCGTCTAAGATTGGACAAACTTGCTTTGCCAAGGTAGCACCACTTAAACGCGCTATTGTCATCACAAGTCAAGGGCATGAGCTCTTGCAGGCTATTAAGAAGAAAACGGAGGTAATAGAAGTATGATTTATACAGTCACACTCAATCCATCCATTGACTATATCGTGCGCTTGGACCAAGTTCAAGTCGGTAGTGTCAATCGTATGGACAGTGATGATAAGTTTGCTGGCGGGAAAGGAATCAATGTCAGTCGTATTTTGAAACGCTTGGATATTCCAAACACGGCGACTGGATTTATCGGAGGCTTTACTGGTAAATTTATTACAGATATCCTTACAGAGGAAGAAATCGAAACTCATTTTGTCCAAGTAGCAGAAGATACTCGCATCAATGTCAAGATTAAAGCAGACCAAGAAACAGAAATCAATGGGACTGGTCCAACTGTTGACCCAGCTCAGCTAGAAGAATTGAAAACTATTTTATCTAGTTTGACAGCAGAAGATACGGTTGTGTTTGCGGGTTCGAGTGCTAAGAACCTAGGCAATGTTATCTATAAGGATTTGATTGCCTTGACACGCCAGACTGGTGCGCAAGTCGTATGTGACTTTGAAGGACAGACCTTGATTGATAGTTTGGACTACCAGCCACTTTTGGTTAAACCAAACAATCACGAACTTGGAGCTATCTTTGGAGTGAAACTTGAAAGTTTAGATGAAATCGAGAACTATGCTCGTCAGTTACTGGCCAAGGGAGCTCAAAACGTTATCATCTCCATGGCTGGAGACGGTGCACTTCTTGTCACATCCGAGGGAGCTTACTTCGCAAAACCTATCAAGGGAACGGTCAAAAATTCAGTGGGAGCTGGCGACTCAATGGTTGCTGGGTTTACAGGTGAATTTGTCAAATCTAAAGATGCAGTAGAGGCCTTCAAATGGGGAGTAGCTTGTGGAACAGCAACTACCTTCTCGGATGACTTGGCAACAGAGGAATTTATTAAAGAAACATATGAAAAAGTTGAGGTAGAAAAACGATGAAAATTCAAGACCTATTGAGAAAAGATGTCATGTTGCTGGATTTACAGGCAACTGAAAAAACAGCTGTCATCGAAGAGATGATTAAAAGTTTGGTAGATCACGGTTATGTGACGGATTTTGAAACCTTTAAAGAAGGAATCTTAGCGCGTGAAGCTCTCACTTCCACTGGTTTGGGTGACGGAATTGCTATGCCTCACAGCAAGAACTCTGCTGTTAAAGAAGCAACAGTTCTCTTTGCTAAGTCAAACAAGGGTGTTGACTATGAGAGTTTGGATGGGCAACCAACAGACCTCTTCTTCATGATTGCTGCTCCAGAAGGTGCAAATGATACTCATTTGGCAGCCTTGGCAGAATTGTCTCAATACTTGATGAAAGACGGATTTGCTGACAAACTTCGTCAAGTAACATCTGCAGATCAAGTTATCGAACTCTTTGACCAAGCTTCAGAAAAAGCTGAGGAGCCTGTTCAAGCACCTGTCAATGAATCTGGCGACTTTATCGTAGCTGTTACAGCTTGTACGACAGGTATTGCCCACACTTACATGGCCCAAGAAGCCCTTCAAAAAGTGGCTGCCGAAATGGGTGTTGGTATCAAGGTTGAAACCAACGGTGCTAGCGGTGTTGGGAACCAATTGACTGCAGAGGACATTCGCAAGGCTAAAGCTGTTATCGTCGCAGCAGACAAGGCAGTAGAAATGGATCGTTTTGATGGCAAACCATTGATCAATCGCCCAGTTGCTGACGGTATCCGGAAAACAGAAGAATTGATTAACCTGGCTCTTTCAGGAGATGCTGAAGTTTATCGTGCTGCTAATGGAGCAAAAGCTGCAACAGCATCTAATGAAAAACAAAGTCTTGGTGGTGCCTTCTACAAACACTTGATGAGTGGTGTATCTCAAATGTTGCCATTCGTTATCGGTGGTGGTATCATGATTGCCCTTGCTTTCTTGATTGATGGTGCTATGGGTGTGCCACAAGATAGTCTTGGCAATCTCGGATCCTACCATGAGCTAGCTTCTATGTTCATGAAAATCGGTGGCGCGGCCTTTGGCTTGATGCTCCCTGTCTTTGCAGGATACGTTGCCTACTCTATCGCTGAAAAACCAGGTTTGGTAGCAGGTTTTGTGGCTGGTGCAATAGCCAAAGAAGGTTTTGCCTTTGGTAAAATCCCTTATGCAGCAGGTGGTGAAGCAACTTCAACTCTTGCAGGTGTCTCATCTGGTTTCCTAGGTGCCCTTGTTGGTGGATTTATCGCAGGTGCCTTAGTTCTTGCTATCAAGAAATACGTTAAAGTTCCTCGTTCACTTGAAGGTGCTAAATCAATCCTTCTCTTGCCACTTCTTGGAACAATCTTGACTGGATTTGTTATGCTAGCTGTTAACATCCCAATGGCAGCAATTAACACGGCTATGAATGACTTCCTAGGCGGTCTTGGAGGAGGTTCAGCTGTCCTTCTCGGTATCGTTCTTGGTGGTATGATGGCTGTTGACATGGGTGGACCAGTCAATAAAGCAGCCTATGTCTTTGGTACAGGCACGCTTGCAGCGACTGTTTCTTCAGGTGGTTCTGTAGCCATGGCAGCAGTTATGGCTGGAGGAATGGTTCCACCACTTGCTATCTTTGTTGCAACCCTTCTTTTCAAAGATAAATTTACCAAAGAAGAACGTAACTCTGGTTTGACCAACATCATCATGGGCTTGTCATTTATCACCGAGGGAGCGATCCCATTTGGTGCCGCTGATCCAGCTCGTGCGATCCCAAGCTTCGTTCTTGGATCAGCAGTAGCAGGTGGTCTCGTTGGTCTTGCAGGCATCAAACTCATGGCACCACACGGAGGCATCTTCGTCATCGCCCTTACTTCAAATGCTCTTCTTTACCTTGTCTTTGTCTTGATTGGAGCAATTGTAAGTGGTGTGGTTTATGGTTCTCTACGCAAACCACAAGCATAAAAAGGATTAGAATAGAAAGATTGTTACCATTTGGTGCAATCTTTTTCTCTATTCGAAATGGCTGTGAAATATGGTATAATAGAAGAATGGCAAACAAGAATACTACAAAAACAAGACGGAGACCGTCTAAAGCAGAACTCGAAAGAAAACAGGCTATTCAGAGGATGTTGATTTCCTTAGGGATTGCCTTATTGTTGATTATTGCAGCCCTCAAGCTTGGTGCGGCGGGTATCACCCTTTATAATCTCATTCGACTGGTGGTTGGAAGTTTGGCCTATGTGGCCATTGGTGCCCTCCTCATTTACCTTTTTCTATTTAAATGGATCCGTAAGCAAGAAGGACTTCTGTCAGGATTTCTCTGTATCTTCGCTGGCTTACTCTTAATTTTTGAGGCTTATCTTGTCTGGAAATTTGGTTTAGAGCAGGCAGTTCTAAAAGGGACCTTGTCTCAAGTTATGACGGACCTGACTGGCATGCGGGTGACTAGTTTTGCTGGTGGAGGCCTGCTTGGTGTCGGACTTTATATCCCCATTGCCTTTCTTTTCTCCAATATCGGATCGTACTTTATTGGGATTCTCTTTATTTTAGTTGGGATTCTCCTGATTAGTCCTTGGTCTATTTATGATGTTGCAGCCTTTATTGGAGCGCAGTTCAGATCATTCATGGAAAAACAGGAACAGAGAAAACAAGAACGTTTCATCAAGAGAGAAGAAGAGAAGGCACGTCAAGAAGCTGAAGAAGCAGCAAGAATTCAGAGAGAACAAGAAGAACAGGATGCGCTACCACTTCCTCCTGTAGATCCTGAAACTGGAGAAATCTTATCAGAAGTACCAGTCTACGATCTCCCCCCAATTCCTGAGGAAGAATGGATTGAACCGGAGATTATCCTTCCTCAAGCTGATTTTGAAGTTCCAGATGTGGAAGAAGACTTTGAGGATGAAGAGGTGCAGGTTGATTTTTCTGCCAAAGAAGCCCTTGAATACAAACTGCCAAGCTTGCAACTCTTTGCGCCAGATAAACCCAAAGATCAGTCCAAGGAAAAGAAGATTGTTCGAGAAAATATCAAAATCCTAGAAGAAACCTTTGCTAGCTTTGGTATCAAGGTGACGGTAGAACGGGCTGAAATTGGACCATCAGTTACCAAGTATGAAGTCAAACCAGCAGTCGGTGTACGGGTTAACCGCATTTCTAATCTAGCAGACGACTTAGCGCTGGCTCTGGCAGCCAAGGATGTTCGGATTGAGGCTCCTATCCCTGGTAAATCCTTAGTCGGAATTGAAGTACCTAACTCTGAAATTGCGACTGTATCTTTCCGCGAACTCTGGGAACAGTCTCAGACTAAACCAGAAAATCTCCTCGAAATCCCTCTGGGTAAGGCTGTCAATGGAACGGCTCGAACCTTTGATCTTTCCAAGATGCCCCACCTACTTGTTGCAGGTTCGACGGGATCAGGGAAGTCAGTCGCAGTTAACGGTATTATCGCTAGCATTCTGATGAAAGCAAGACCCGACCAGGTCAAGTTTATGATGGTGGATCCAAAGATGGTTGAGTTATCCGTTTACAATGACATTCCTCACCTTTTGATTCCAGTTGTGACCAATCCACGCAAGGCCAGCAAGGCTCTCCAAAAGGTGGTGGATGAGATGGAAAACCGTTATGAACTCTTCGCTAAGGTTGGAGTGCGAAATATCGCTGGTTACAATGCTAAGGTCGAGGAATTCAATAGCCAATCTGAGTACAAACAAGTACCCCTGCCTTTGATTGTTGTCATTGTGGACGAGTTGGCTGACCTTATGATGGTGGCCAGCAAGGAAGTGGAAGATGCTATCATCCGTCTCGGACAGAAGGCACGTGCTGCAGGGATTCACATGATTCTTGCAACGCAGCGTCCATCGGTTGATGTCATTTCTGGTCTCATCAAGGCCAATGTTCCATCACGAGTGGCTTTTGCAGTTTCATCGGGAACAGATTCACGAACCATCTTGGATGAGAATGGCGCTGAAAAATTGCTTGGTCGAGGAGATATGCTCTTTAAACCAATTGATGAAAATCACCCAGTCCGTCTGCAAGGGTCCTTTATCTCGGATGATGATGTTGAACGTATCGTAAACTTCATCAAGGCTCAGGCTGATGCAGATTACGATGATAGCTTTGACCCAGGAGACGTTCCAGATAATGAAGGAGATTTCTCTGACGGTGAAGCTGGTGGCGATCCGCTTTTTGAGGAAGCTAAGGCTCTGGTTATCGAGACGCAGAAAGCTAGTGCTTCTATGATTCAGCGTCGTTTGTCGGTTGGATTTAACCGTGCGACCCGCCTGATGGAAGAACTTGAAATGGCCGGTGTTATTGGCCCAGCTGAAGGAACCAAACCACGAAAAGTATTGCAACAATAAAAAAATAGCTTCTTTCCAAATTTGGAAAGAAGTTATTTTTTGTGCTTACTGGTTCGTTTTAGTTTCAGAACTCGTCGTATTTGACTGTGTTCCGTTATCGCTTGTTTCTTTTGTTGAGGAAGGTGTAGAAGGATCCTGAGTTGTTGTTTTCTTCTCTTCTTTTTTCTCCTCTTTTTTATTGGATTGAGAAGTTTCTTCTTGCGTGGTATTTTCTTTAGTAGAAGTGTTGTCCCTGTTAGGAGTAGTATTTTCCTGAGGGGCTTCCTTT
>NZ_AJQY01000046.1:0-7606 GCF_000296875.1 Streptococcus sp. GMD1S
ACCACATAATCCTAAATGAATGGGAACTCTCTACCTATATTATAGCACATCTTGGAAGCCTTTACAAGTCAATCCAGTGAGTAGTGATAGTGCTCTTTTTGAGTGTTTTCTGCTATAATACTAACAAAAGAAGTAAGAGGAAATGAGGAGAAAGAATGACGAAAATAGCAGTTCTTTCAGACATACATGGAAATATGACAGCTTTGGAAGCTGTATTGGCTGATGCTAAAGCGGCAGAGGTAGACCAATACTGGCTTTTAGGGGATATTCTGATGCCAGGGACAGGACGTAGAAGGATCTTGGACCTATTAGCTAGCTTGCCTATTACAGTAAGAGTGCTGGGAAATTGGGAGAATAGTCTCTGGCGAGGCCTGCATCGCAAGTTAGATCCTACAATAGCGAGTCATCGTTATCTCCTGCGTCAAAGTCAGTACATCTTAGAGGAGGTCAGCCCTGAAGAAATCGAAGACCTCAATAATCAACCCATGCAAGTTCATCGTCAGTTTGGTGATTTGATGGTAGGAATCACTCACCATCTCCCTGATAAAAACTGGGGTAGAGAGTTGATTCATACGGGAAAGCAAGAAGATTTTGATAGATTGGTGACGAATCCACACGCCTCTATCGCAGTATATGGCCATATCCACCAACAGTTGCTTCGTTACGGAAGTGATGGACAGTTGATTCTTAATCCAGGTTCCATTGGACAACCTTTCTTTCTAGATGCGAAGTTGCGTAAGGACCTGCGGGCCCAGTATATGATCTTAGAGTTTGATGAAGCAGGTTTGTCTGATGTTGATTTTCGTCGAGTGGATTATGATGTGGAAGCTGAATTACAGTTGGCTAAGGATTTGAAGCTCCCCTATTTTCAAGTCTACTATGAAAGTTTGGTAAATGGGATTCACCATACTCATAATCACGAACTGTTAGGTCAAATCAGTGAACAAGAAGGTTATGATCAGGATGTTGAACTCTGGATGGAAAGAGACAAGAAAGATTGGTTTTAAGAGGACTTCTAGCTAGAAATCAGATAGTCCAGTGACTGCTGTTTCGCGATAAGTCGAACTGGATACGAATTGACGGCTTCTCAAATTTATGTTAGAATAACGGAATATAACTAATTTGAATCTCATACTAATTGAT
Organism: Streptococcus sp. GMD1S; assembly: GCF_000296875.1. GTDB lineage: Bacteria > Bacillota > Bacilli > Lactobacillales > Streptococcaceae > Streptococcus. The sequence goes on from NZ_AJQY01000046.1 coordinate 1,144, forward strand.
ATTCAAAATAAGAGGAGACAGATAATGAAACCAGAAGAGTTACACGCCATTGCCTCGAAGTTAGGCTTGCAATTTGACGAAGATTCGCGTAGTATTTATGGCACGCAGTCAGGCTATTTACTTTTCCTGCAAGAAACTGACGTGAAAAATCAGTTTCGACTTTGTGTCAGTGTGAGTTTGAATGGCAATCCTGCGGATTCAGAAGAAAATGAATTGGTTTGGGATGAGTTTAAGAGTGAATCTCTTCCAAACTTGTCGACCTTGTCTATCAACCAGTACCTTGTTTCTTTTGTTGTAAAAGGTGCCATGCGCAAATCAAAAACAATTGAGAAGTTACAGACGCTCATAACAGATCTCGTTGCCTTCCTTGAAACCCATCATTTCGTCCAAGTCTGTGCCTACAGTGGTCAGGAGGGTCCTGTTGGTCTCTATCAATTAGGTGATTCAATTTTCCTTATCAATGAGGAAAGCTATCAATTGCTGAAGAGCAATCTTCAGATTGAGGTGGATTCTTATCAAAACCAGAAGGAAAATGTTCTTCTTGGAGCAGTCGGTGCCTTGCTTGGAGCCTTGATTGGTGGAGCAGTTGCTCTATTTATCGCTCGTCTAGGTTATGTAGCTATGGTAGCGGGGATTGTTCTGGGGATTTGTACCATTAAAGGATATGAAATCCTTGGAAGAAAGATATCTCGAAAGGGGATTGTAATTTCCTCTATTTGGATGGTGATTACTGTCTTTCTAGTGAATCAAATTGATTTGGCGATGGAAGTCGTTTCCAAACTAGGGGTTGAGTTTGCCTTTGCTTTCCGAGTGGTGAATCAATTAATCTTTAGCGGTGATTTCCCAGATAACTATTTTTATAATCTAGCTATGTTAGCTGTGTTTACCTTAGTTGGTGCTGGGGCGTCTATCAGCTCGGTTTGGTCAAGTCATAAAACAAAAGGGATTGTCCGTAAAATTGCATAAAAAATAAGTCTTTGTATGCCCTCTACCGCTCTGGTTGCCAAGAGGGATACAGGACTTTTTGCATGGAAAAGGTAATCAGTCGATAATATTTGACAGGAAAACCAAAAACGGTATAATGTTTATACGGGAAAAGATGAATAAAATATCAATGAAAGGAGAAGAAGATGCAAATTTCAAGCCGATTTACAATTGCGACTCATATGATGATTATTATTGCAATGCAGGATACAGAAAGTAAAGTAACCAGCGATTTTCTTGCGGCTAGTGTCGGAGTTAATCCAGTCATTATCCGTAAGACTTTATCGCAACTCAAAAAAGCAGGATTGATTTCAGTTGCTCGTGGTACGGGAGGAACTGAGATAATAAAAGACCTTCAGGATATCAGTTTGTTGGATGTCTACCAAGCTGTGGAGTGTTTAGGAAAATCCGGTAAGCTCTTTAGTTTCCATGACAATCCAAATCCTAATTGCCCAATTGGTGCGAATATCCATGCAGTTTTGGACCAAAAACTGTTCGATGTTCAAGCAGCTATGGAGAACCAACTGCGTCAGACAAGTCTGGCTCAGGTTGTAGCAGATGCTCAGAATAAACTGTCTAAGTAAGAGGACTAAGGTTCTCTTTTTCTATTGCTATAATTATGGTACAATGTAGTCATCAAAGGAGGAGACTATGTACTTTATCACAGGATTTTTTGTCCTACTTTTTCTCGTTTCGTTTTTAAGGGACAATCGCAGTCTCTGGAATCCAGCTCTCTTGCTTTTATCTCTGCTCTTTTCTTACCTGTCTATTGCCAATCTTTTTTATGAAGCTGGGCAGGAAGAAGTGCACATGATTTTCTTTGCAGGGATTTTTCTCCTGCTGCCTTTTTTAGTTTTTCTAAGTGGCTTTTTTCTGATTTATAACGGATTTGTATTGTTGAGAAAAGAAGGAAAATCCAAGGCAAATTATTTGTCTCTGGGGCTAGGGTGTGTGATTCTATTCTTTTTTGTAATCATGGCGATTCGAGTGAGCGATACCAAGGGCTTGTTTTACACCAATCATCTAGTGAATATTATCTTTTTCTTTTTGATTTATTCGTATTTGATTTTTGGTTTTGCCTTTGCAGGATTTCTGCTTTATTCCATTCTGTATCTTTTCATTCCTAAGAAAAAACATTATGATTTTATTATCATTCACGGAGCAGGCTTGTTGAATGGAGAAAAAGTCACTCCCTTACTGAAGAGTCGCATTGACAAGGCAGTAGAAGCCTATCGCCAGTCTCTCAATCCCAATGTTAAAATCATCGCAAGTGGTGGTCAAGGTGGGGATGAGAAGATTTCCGAGGGTCAGGCAATTTGTAATTATTTGCTGGAAGAGACGGATGTTCCGAGAGAAGCGATTCTCCTAGAGGAAGACTCAACGACGACCTATGAGAATCTTCTCTTCTCAAAAGAAATGGGAGAGAAGCTGGTGGCCAGTCCACGTTTTCTCTTTGTGACCAATGATTACCATGTTTTTCGTACCAGTACCTATGCTCGCCGTATTGGGATGAAGGGAGATGGTCTTGGTTGCCGTACAGCCGCCTACTATATCCCATCGGCCTTTATTAGAGAATATATTGCTCTATGTGTGAAGATGAGATGGCTTTTTCTCGCCTTCTATATTTTATTAATTTTAGCTCTGATTTTCTCCTATAGAGGTGTTCTATGGTAATATGTAAAATTCATATTGTAATTCTTGTTAGAATCTCTAAAAAATCTTGTAGTAACCCTAAGGGAAAAATTGTCACTAGTAATGAAAGAGCAGGGTAAGTGATTGTGAGTGCGGTTTTTGGAACGGTTTCATGATTGCTCGTCAATCAATTGAACAATTTCTAACCTAGTTACAGATTTTCAGAGAGAGTCAAAAATAGGCAACTGAATATGAGTAGACTAGAATTTTACAGTCAACGACAAATAAAAATGTGAACAACAACAGAGAGGTTCACATTTTCTTTTTGGTCTATGGCAAAATGGCTTTTAGTTCCTTCAGGATAGTTTGCAAGGTTACGATCGCTTGTTCTCCTTGTTGTGGTTGATAGAGTAGTTGGAAATACTTGCGAATAGTTTCTTCAAATTGCTTACGGAGGAGAGTACAATTGGTCTTTGCGTACTCCAACATTCGTTTTTCACCAGGATGGGTTTGCTCATTGAGCGCAAATAACAAGTCAAAGTAGGAAGCAAAAAATTCACTTGTACGATGATTCATACTGAGAAAATCTTGGCGTTTGATAGCTTTTTCTATTTGGTGAGAGAAGGCAGGCATGGCTTGTTCTAGCAAAAGGAGTTGCCTTTCGATGATATGCTTTTTGAGTTCCTGTGGATAGGGAATCTGGTAAGTCTTTTGGAGAGAAGCATAGTGTCCATTCGGGTCGTATAGAATCTTGCTGTGGAGTAGATTGTGCCACATGCAAGTTGTATAAGCATTTTGAGCTTTGTGTTGAAAAACAGTTGTGTTCAATTCTTGTTCAAACGACTCCAGCGAACGATAAATCAACTCGATTTGGATACCGTTGTTTAGTACACAGTCATCCTCTAACTCCCAAAACTGGTTTCCAATTTCCATATAAGAACAATACTTACTCAAGATATCTCGTCGAATCGCCTCATCAATAGAAGAGTTTAGATAGACATAAACGTCATAGTCAGAATTTTGATCGTAGACTTGTCCTGCACGAGAACCACCAAGAGCAATAGCTTCTACTTGTTCAAGTTGAGAGAATTCTTTGCAAAGTTCTTGGATCATTTTTTTCTCCTTACGTTATGGTTTTAAAGTCATTTTACCAAAAAAGTAAAACGTTTGCATAGCATTGAGCTGCTCTTTTTCATTTATAGCAAAAAATGTGAACCCTTGTTTTGAGTTCACATTTCGTTTTTATTCCGCAGCTTGTTGCCAACGTTTTGCTAGCTTATGAGACAAGCTAGAAATAGTAAAGTTAAAGATAAAGTAAATCAAGGCAATCAGGATATAAAGACTGAAGACCTGCTCTGGTTCGAAATAACGGCCCATGAGAATTTGGCTGGCGCCAAAGAGTTCTTGTAGAGCGATAACAGAGTAGAGAAGACTGGTATCCTTAATCACAGTTACAAACTGAGAAATGATGGCTGGCAGCATTTTGCGGATCGCTTGTGGGAGAATGATGTAGTAGAGGATTTGCGCAGAGGTAAAACCTTGCGACATTCCTGCTTCATACTGGCCCTTGTCCACGGCATTGAGACCGCCTCGGATAATCTCAGCTAAGGCTGCTGAGGTAAAAAGGGTAAAGGCGGTAATACCAGCTGGTGTGGACTTCATCTTAAACACCAAAAAGATGGTGAAAATCCAGAGGAGGTTGGGAACGTTACGTACAAACTCGATATAAATGCTGGAGATGATCCGTAAGACAGGATTTTTCCCATTTCTCATGACGGCTAGTACTGTTCCGATAAGGGTCGAGAGGACGATAGCAATCAGAGAAATGTAGAGGGTCAAGCCAAATCCTTTAAAGATAAAGATTAGGTTATCTGGGGTCAAAACTTCTAAAATAGATTCCATAGTAACCTCCTAAAGTGAATAGGTTTTTTGTTGGCTTGCTCCATCTTGCGACCAAACTGGGCAACAGGGAAGCATAGGGCAAAGTAGAGAAGAGCAGCGCCTAAAAAGGCTGGGATATAGTTTCCGTTGAGGGCCGACCAAGATTTGGTCACAAACATCAAGTCTACTCCAGAGATGATGGCAACTGTAGAGGTGTTCTTGATGAGGTTGACGATTTGGTTGGTCAATGGAGGGAGAATGATACGGAAGGCCTGAGGCAAGATAATCAAGCGCATGGCACTGATATAGGTAAAACCTTGGGACAAGGCGGCCTCCATCTGACCGCTAGGAATAGACTGAATCCCTGAACGAATAACCTCAGCGATATAGGCGCCGTGATAGAGTCCCACACAAAGTACAGCTGTCCAATAAATCGGAATCATGATGGTGTGTTCACTGATAAGAGGCAAACCATAAAAGACGATGACAAACTGCACCAAGAGGGGAGTATTTTGGTAAAATTCGACAAAGATACGAGCCAAAACACGCAAGAATGGGCGTTTGCTGGTTGACATGGCCCCAAAGAAGATGCCCAAAACCATGGCGAGGATAAAAGATCCAATCGCTAGGGCAAGGGTGAAGAGGAAACCATTAAAAAATTGTCCAAAATCCTGAAAATAGGCTGTCCAAGATGATAAATCTGTCATGGGGTGTCCTCCTTAATCTGCGGTATGGCTAGATGGTTTGAGCTTGTATCGGTCATAGAGTTTCTGCAAACTACCATCCTTGGTCCATTTAGTGACCAAGGTATCAAGATAGTCGTTTAGCTCGGTATTTGATTTCTTGGTGACGATACCGTAGTCAGATGGCTTGAAACTATCATCTAGTAGTTCTGTCCGTTTGCTGATGTAGCCAGAGAGGATAGAGCGATCCACGGAAAAGGCATCAATACGGTGAGCGTGAAGGGAAGTAATCAATTCTGGGTAGGAACCAAGTTCAACGAATTTAAAGGTTAGACCTTTCTTTTTGCCCAGTTCAGTAATCAGGCGTTGGGTGATGGATCCTTGGGCAACCCCAATCGTTTTACCGTTTAGGTCCTCAATGCTTTTGATGTTGGCAGATTTATTGACCAAAAAGCCAGAAGCGTCCGTGTAGTAGGGACTTGTAAAGTTATAGAGTTTTTTGCGTTCGTCTGTGATGGTGAAGGTTGCGATATCCAAATCGACCTGTTCATTGTCAAGAAGAGGTCCACGGGTTTGAGCGGTAACAGGAACGTAGCGAATCTTGACCTTGAGCTCATCTGCAATCATCTTGGCTAAGTCGGTTTCGATACCAGAATAAGTCCCTGTCTTGGGATCTTTGTAACCAAAATTGGGAACGTCTTGTTTGACACCGACAACCAGTTCGCCTTTTTTTGAATGTCTGCGACGCTAGTATCGGCTTGGACTGGTTTTGCAGCAGCAAGACCGAAAAGGCTAATCAATAATGCTGATAAAAAGAATTTCTTTTTCATAGGCGCCTCCTTATTTGACTTTGTCACTTTCGTGGTTGATAATTTTGCTGAGGAATTGCTGGGCACGAGGTTCGCTTGGATTGTCGAAAAAGTCATCGACATCTGTCGTATCCACCAAAACTTCTCCGTCGGCCATAAAGATGATACGGTCAGCAACTTCACGGGCAAAGCCCATTTCGTGGGTAACGATGATCATGTTCATTCCGTCATGTGCCAGTTTTTGCATAACTGCTAGAACATCTCCGATAGTCTCAGGATCAAGAGCAGATGTTGGCTCATCAAAGAGGAGGAGTTCGGGATGCATAGCGAGTCCGCGTGCGATGGCAATCCGTTGTTTTTGTCCACCAGATAGCATGGCCGGATAGGAATCTTTCTTGTCCCACATATTTACAAATTCCAGATATTTTTGGGCTGTTTTTTCAGCTTCTTTTTTATCAATTCCTAGAACTTTAA
>NZ_AJQY01000047.1:0-7252 GCF_000296875.1 Streptococcus sp. GMD1S
GTATTTCTCCTTTTTTAGTTATATTGGCTTAAATCTTGTTTCATGAGATAGAAGAAAACATCTCCATAAGTCCCATGGTAGTCCAAATCATGACCATTGTAGGTTAATTTTTGGACAGTATAGTAATCAGCAACGCCGATGAGGCAGGCGTGTTGAGAACGTTCAAAGTCTTGGTAAGACTCGAAAGTCATGGTTCTCTCTTGCTTACTGGCGTCTAGATAAGTAATTTCGATCATATAAAACTCCTTTGTTCGATCTTGACTTTATTGTACTCCTTGAAAAGAGGAATGTCAAGAAAAATGATTGCGCACGCAACTTTTTTAAAAAATCTGATTAAGAAATGAAATCAAGACTCGTTTCCAGTCTTTCTTCGACGGCTTTTTGCAGGTAAGCTAGGGTGGTTTGTCCCTCGTCAGTCAGGCAGATAAAACTAGCCCGTCTATCCTGATCGCAACATCTGCGACTAAGCAAACCGCAGTTTTTCTCTTCTAATCGTGCCACCATTCGAGAAACAGCGCTCGGACTGAGATGGAGTTTATCGGGTAAATCAATCTGTCGTAAGGATTTTTCATCGGCTAGATCCAAATAGTAGAGCAGGTAAAACTCTTTCAAGTTCAGCCTTTGTTCACTCTGCTGGGCAATAGTTTCTTCCAACAAGGCTTCCATTTCTTTTTGATGGCGGTTGTAGTCAAACCATTTTTCTAAGTAGGTCATTGCTTTCTCCTTTCTTTTCAAAGTAAAAATCACAAAGTCATTAGTGACTGTTTCTGCAATACAAGATGATTGCGCATGCAATGATTATACTACTTTTAACTAATCCGTGCAAGAGAGAAGAATTGCAATATTTCCTTGAAATTTTCTGAAAAAAGAGTAAACTGGTATGCAAGAAGTCTATTTCGTGGAGTTTAGAATGAAATTATATGTTCAATTAATGATTCTCTTTGTGATTTCATTGATCGGTGAGGGAATTTCTAGTTTCTTTCATCTGCCTATCCCAGGCAGTATTATCGGTTTGATTATTCTCTTTCTAGCCTTACAGTTCAAGTGGCTGAGAACCAGACATGTCAACATGGTGGGGAATTTCTTGCTGGCCAATATGACTATTCTCTTTTTGCCACCAGCAGTGGGAATAATGGAGAAGTTTGATGTGATTGCTCCCTATCTCCTGCCCATCGTTTTGATTGTCTTTTTTGCAGCTGTCATCAATATTATCCTCATAGCCGTGGTAGTTCAGTTCATTAAGAGACGATTTGAGGGAGATTATGAGAAAGGAGATGCCAAATGAGTGAATTTGTTTCCAATCCCCTGTTTGGGCTTGCCCTGTCTATCCTTGCTTATCTAGTGGGGATGCTGATTTACAGACGTTTTCCCCATCCATTGACAACGCCCTTGCTTTTGTCGGCTGTTTTCATTATCATTTTTCTAAAGCTGACGGGGATTTCTTACCAAGATTACTACCAAGGTGGGGTTTATCTGAACAATTTGATTGTTCCGTCAACAGTGGCTTTAGGGATTCCGCTTTATAAGAGTTTTCACTTGATGAAGCACCATGCTCGCAGTATTCTCTTTGGTAGTCTGTTAGCAGTAGTTGTCAATACTTGCTTTACTGCCATAGTAGCGAAAATATTTGGCATGGACTTTTTCCTAGCTATTTCTCTCTTTCCCAAGTCAGTGACAACCGCTATGGCAGTGGGGATTACAGAAAAATTGCAAGGTTTGACGACTGTGACCTTGGTCGTCGTAGTGGCCACTGGCATTTTGACCAGTGTGATCGGACCAACCCTTTTGAAATGGTTGAAGATCGATGACCCAGTGGCTGTGGGACTTTCTCTTGGAGGAACAGGTCATGCTGTCGGAACGGGAACCGCCTTTCGATACGGATCGGTAGCAGGAGCCATGGGTGGCTTGGCTATCGGTGTCACTGGTATTCTCTACGTCTTTGTCAGCCCCATCGTAGCCAGTTTGATATTGAGTTAAAAAGCAAGGAAGCTGAGTTCCTTGCTTTTTTCCAATTTTATTTTGTAAGGATTTACTTTTCTTTGCTTAAATGAATGACTTGGTCGTAGCGTTTTAAGTCCTCGTCTGTATAATGGTGAATGACTTCAATGACTGTCTGAGGTAGCGAGAAGAGGAGGTCGCTAATCTTTTTGCTATTCTCTAAGTCAAGATTGGCCTTAATCTCATCAGCCAAGATGAGTTGGCTGTCGTGATAGAGCGCGCGAGCGATTTCGAGTCGTTGTTTCTCGCCACCAGACAGGCTATCGTTGCTAAGAGTTCGATTTTTCAAATGTTCTAAACCAGTTGTCTTGAGGATATGATTCAACCTTTCTTGCTTTTTAGTCATTCCTAGAAGGATATTGTCTTCCAGAGACAGCGTGTCAAAGTAATGGCTATCTTGGAGGATATAGGAGCTAACGCTCGTGATTTCTTGGCGTGATAGGCTTTGGCCAGCAAATGCAATCCGTCCACTGGTCGCAGCCAACTCTCCATGAATGATATTGAGTAAAGTCGTTTTTCCAGAGCCACTTTCACCGATAATGGCAATCTTTTCTCCTTTCTTGATGTGCATGGAAAGAGGGGATAAAAGGACCTGTCCCTCTTTTTCTAGAGAGATATTCTCTAGTTGGACGGGATAAATGTTTTGGAAGGTGCTAGTAGAAATAGGACTAGAATTTGTGAAAAGTACTTGGTACTTTTCACAGAGGTATTGAGTTGCTTTTCGGGTGTTAGTAAAGTAGGCTAATTCTTGGAATTGATAGCCAATATTATGAGAAACGAGATAAATGGCTACAAAACTAGCTGCGTTTAAATAACCATAATAGGTCATAAAACCGCCAATGACAATAGGGGCAACGGAGCAAAAGGCATCGATGCTATTGATAAAGAGACTGTTTAGGGTACGTTGTTTCTCATATCGTATTTCCGCATCCAAACTAGTCTGTAACTGATTTTGATAGCGAGCAAAAAAGAAGTCCTGTCCCTGATAATGACGAATCTGTTGGCTACCGCCAATAAAATTTGTCAAGCTTGATAAGTAGCTCTGGTTAATAGTGGACCGCTTTTCAGAAAGTGAATCTAAACGCTTAGATCCGATGGCACTACAGAGGACAGGGACGGAGTAGAAGAGAATAAAAATCAAGCCTAGGTAAAAATTAGTCCACAGGGCATATAGAATGGAGACGGTTGTGAAACCAAGAGAAGAAATAATGATAACGGTTGGCTCAATATAGCTCTTTTCTAACTGGTTGACGTCGTTTTCTAAATCAGACAAAATATCCTTTTCATCAATATCATAACCGCTGAGGAATCGCTTGAAAATAGCGCTTTTAATTCCATATCTGAAATCAGTAATCAAACGAGCGTAGTAATAGCGTTTTCCAGCTAGCCCCAGTAAGAGGATGAGGTTTCCAAGGATTCCCAGAATCAACACTTTCCAAAGAAGTTCCAGTTCTTGATTGGTAAAACTAGCAACGATACTCTGAATGAGCGCTGGCGTAATAATCGCTTCCAGCCATGTGATTGCAATCGAAAAGAAGTAAAGTGTTAAGTGTTTCTTTGCAACAAACGTTCTAAGCATAAAGAGCTCCCTCCTTATCAATATACAGTAATCACTTTTAAAATTATTATACTCCTTTTTATCCACATTTTCATACAATATATCTAAAAGAAAAGATCTAGCGATACAGAGTCGCTAGACCTTTAACTTATTGCAAGTTAACCTTGTTTTTCAAGATATAGTAGGTACCGAGATAGTAGATAGCTGATAAAAAGAGATCGCGCAGAATTTCTGTACCAATCATCATGTTAAAGTCATTTTCAATTCGGAAAAAGAGAGAAACATAACCAATGACGATGGCAATGACGATATAGGCTAGAATCCCCATAGCTGTTCGATACTCATTAAAGAGTTGTCCGATAGAGATGGAGAGGTAGATGGATAAAATCCATGCGATAGAACTGACAAATAGTGATAGGGCATACAGCCAGCCGTAGCTGAGGTAAGGGGAAATGAAGTTATAGAGAGCAGTGAAGTCTTTTTCTATTGGTGTTAAGAAGAAGATAATCAATATACTCAAGATAAAGACGATATAGCTTAAGATGGACCAGACAAGACCACCTAAAAGTTTTGCGATGATGATTTGGTGCTCAGAGACAGGCAAGGTCAAGGTCAAGTACCCTTGGCGGTCATAAACACTACCCTTGAATCTTCGGATGATTAAAAAGATTGTTGCAATCCAAAGAGTGACGCTGAGTCCTCCAAAGACTAGTACTAAAAAGAAGATGAAATAAGCAGCATTGTTAGGATTGTAACTCTGGCTAAGACTGTTAATAAAAGCTCCAATCAAAACTGAAATTGCAAGTACAGCACCGTAGAGTGCCAGATACCATTTATTGACATTTTTAAATTCATAACGAACTAGATTCCAAAACATAATAATCTCCTTTGCTTAGGCTTTAAATTCCTGGCGGAAGAGCTGGTCAATGGATTCACCTGACTCGTAACGAATATCATCAACATTTCCTTGGCGGACGACTTTTCCGTCTTTGAGGAAGATGATCTCATCCAAGATTGGCTCAATATCTGAAATCAAGTGGGTTGAAATCAGCACCGTAGAGGTTGGTGAGTAGTTATTGATGATGGTATTGAGGATATAATCACGGGCAGCTGGATCCACGCCTCCGATTGGTTCGTCCAGAACGTAGAGGCGGGCTTCACGGCTCATAACCAAGATGAGTTGGACCTTTTCCTTGTTCCCTTTTGATAGTTTCTTGAGGCGACTGTTTTCATCAATACCGAGATCGGCTAAAAGGTGTTGGGCTCTTTCGAGATTGAAATCCTGATAGAAGGTTTTAAAATAGGTTAGAGCATCCTTAACCTTCATCTCTTCATTGAGGTAGGTTGTATCTGGTAGGTAGGAGACGATCGCCTTGGTAGCAGGACTTGGATCCTGTCCATTAATAAGAACACGTCCTTTATTTGGTTGAAGGAGGCCATTGATCAGTTTGATTAGGGTTGTTTTCCCGGATCCGTTTGGTCCAAGGAGCCCGACAATCTTTCCGGTTGAGATCTCTAGTGAGATATTGTCAAGTGCCGCAGTTGCTCCATATGATTTTGTTACATTTTCAAGTGCTAGTAGTGTCATAGTCTTAAACTCCTTTAATATAGTCGCTTAATACATTTGGCAGTTCTTCTTTTTTGTAGCCAAATTGGAGCATGCAAGAGACGAATTGTTGCAGTTGCTCCTCGGAAAGTTGTTTGCGGGACTGAAGGATGAGGTCTAAATCCTCGGTGACAAATCGACCAGTTGTCCGCTTGCTATATACAAATCCTTCACGTTCGAGGTCAGACAAGGCGCGCTGAATGGTATTGGGATTGACCCCAGCCTCGCTCGCCAAATCTCTCACGGTAGGGAGCTGTTGATTGGGTTCCAGTTCATGGGAAACAATCTGTAATTTGATTTTTTCCATAATCTGTAAATAAATCGGTTTTGTATTATCAAATGACCAGGACATCATAGTCTCCTTTCTTTGTCTTTATTGTTCTAATCAAATAATACAATAAAACAAAAAACTTGTCAAGTAAAAATAAGAATTGTTTTGGGAATTGCTCAAAAAATGGTATAATGAAAAGAAAACGACAAGGAGGGAAATGCATGCGTTGTCCAAAATGTGGGGCTACCAAGTCTAGTGTTGTTGATAGTCGACAAGCCGAAGAAGGAAATACCATCCGCCGAAGACGTGAGTGCGACGAGTGTCAGCATCGTTTTACAACCTATGAACGAGTAGAAGAAAGAACGCTGGTTGTCGTCAAAAAAGACGGTACGCGAGAGCAGTTTTCAAGAGATAAAATCTTTAATGGGATTATCCGCTCAGCCCAGAAACGTCCTGTGTCAAGTGATGAAATCAACATGGTGGTCAATCGCATCGAGCAAAAACTCCGTAGTCGCAGTGAGAATGAGATCCAAAGTGAATATATTGGGTCCTTAGTCATGGAAGAATTGGCAGAGCTTGATGAGATTACCTATGTTCGTTTTGCCAGTGTTTACCGTAGCTTTAAGGATGTGAGTGAGTTGGAGAGTCTGCTCCAGCAGATCACCCAGTCCTCTAAGAAGAAAAAGGAAAAATAGATGAAACCAAATGACCGTTTTTCTTTTCTAAAGAATAATCGGGTGTCGCAAGATACCTCTTCTCTGGTGCAGTGCTACCTCCCGATTATCGGTCAGGAGGCACTGAGCCTCTATCTATATACCATTACCTTTTGGGATGGTGGGCAAAAGGAACATCTCTTTTCCCACATCCTCAATCACTTAAACTTCGGCATGCCGACCTTGCTCCAATCCTTTAAAGTCTTATCTGCTTTGGATTTGTTGACCCTTTATCAGAAGGGGGAAACTTATGAATTGCAGCTTCATTCTCCCCTCTCCAGTCAAGAATTTCTAAGCCATTCTGTCTATAGCAGATTATTAGAGAAAAAGATTGGGGATACAGCTGTTTCTGCTATGAAGCAGGCTCCAAGTGAGGGAGAAGCACTCTCTGTTTCTTTGAGCCAAGTCTTTCCAACCCTGACTGAAGAAGTGACACCAAGCGAGTCTAAAAGCAAGTTAAAAAACGATTTTGATTTGGAACATTTCCAGCGTCTGATGGCTCGAGATGGCTTGCGTTTTGAAGACGAGCAAACGGATGTTTTGGAATTATTCGCCATCGCAGATGAAAAAAAATGGACCTGGTTTGAAACTTATCAATTAGCCAAGGCGACAGCGCTGGCTCAGGTTATTTCAGTCAAACGCATGCGTGAAAAGCTTGCGCAAAAGCAGGTTCCTTCTGACTTTAGCCCCAAAGAAATGACCATTATCAGGGAAGCCAAAAATAAAACTCCCCTGCACTTTTTAGCGGAAATCAAGCAAACGCGTAAGGGGAACATCACCCAGAGCGAACGAGAACTCCTTCACCAGATGGCGTCTTTAGGCTTGTTGGATGAAGTCATCAATATCGTCTTGCTTCTAACCTTTAACAAGGTTGATTCGGCTAATGTTAATGAAAAATATGCCATGAAGGTCGCAAATGACTATGCTTATCAAAAAATTCGGACAGCAGAAGAAGCTGTGCTTCGGATTCGAGAGCGTCAGCAAAAAGGGCAAGAAGACCAGAAATCGAAAACTAGCTCGACTAAGACCAATGTTCCTAAGTGGAGTAATCCAGAATATAAAAATCAAACCAGCGAGGAGACTCGTCTGGAACTAGAACGTAAAAA
>NZ_AJQY01000048.1:0-7165 GCF_000296875.1 Streptococcus sp. GMD1S
CAGATGATTGTTGACTGCTTTGTTTAGTCTCGTTTGACTGAGTTGTTGTGTCTTCTTTGGTACTGCTGCTAGCAGTAGTTGATGCTTGTTTGGAACATCCGAGCAGGAGGACAAGTGAAGCCACAAGGGCTAGTGATACTTTAAAGTATGATTTCATATCTATTACTTTCCTTTCATAATCAAAGTATTTGTATTATAACATGGATCTATAGTGAAAGCAACTAAACACAGTTTTTCTCCTTTTGAGAAGGAGTCTGACTAGAAAAATGTTATAATGGTAGGAAAGAGGTGAAGAAATGAATCAAACTGTAAACTATATCAAAGAATTAACTGCTATTGCATCTCCAACGGGCTTTACTCGTGAGATTTCAGACTACCTAGTCCATACTTTAGAAGAGCTTGGTTACCAGCCTATTCGAACTGCTAAGGGTGGTGTCAATGTTACTATTAAAGGTCAAAATGATGACCAACACCGCTATGTGACTGCCCATGTGGATACGCTGGGTGCTATTGTCCGTGCTGTCAAACCGGATGGCCGTCTCAAATTGGATCGTATCGGTGGTTTCCCTTGGAACATGATTGAGGGAGAGAACTGTACGGTTCATGTGGCTAGTACAGGTAAAACGGTATCTGGAACTATCCTCATCCACCAGACATCTTGCCATGTCTACAAGGATGCAGGAACTGCTGAACGTACTCAGGACAATATGGAAGTGCGTTTGGATGCAAAAGTAACCAATGAAAAAGAAACCCGCGCCTTGGGTATTGAGGTTGGAGACTTTATTAGTTTCGATCCGCGAACAGTTGTGACAGAAACTGGTTTTATCAAGTCTCGACACTTGGATGACAAGGTCAGCGCAGCAATTTTGCTCAATCTTCTTCGTATTTACAAGGAAGAGGGGATTGAATTGCCAGTAACAACTCATTTTGCTTTTTCAGTCTTCGAAGAGGTGGGTCACGGTGCCAACTCCAATATTCCAGCTCAGGTAGTGGAATATCTAGCTGTAGATATGGGAGCTATGGGCGATGACCAACAGACGGATGAGTACACAGTATCTATCTGTGTCAAGGATGCTTCTGGTCCTTATCACTATGACTTCCGTCAACACTTAGTAGCTTTGGCGAAAGAGCAAGATATTCCATTTAAGCTGGATATCTATCCATTTTATGGATCGGACGCTTCAGCAGCTATGTCAGCAGGAGCAGAGGTCAAACACGCCCTCCTTGGAGCTGGTATTGAATCCAGTCACTCTTACGAACGAACACACATTGATTCGGTCGTGGCGACTGAGCGTATGGTAGACGCCTATCTCAAGAGCACCTTGGTGGAGTAAAGGGGCGATAAAGTATTATGTTTGAAATGCTGAAACAATTAGCAACGCCTGCTATAATAACGGGGTTAGTTTCGGGTTTGTATGCTTATTTCCAAAAGAAAAAAGAGGAATATCGTAAGTATGTGTATGAAAATAAACAAGAAAACTTTAAAGAACTAGTTGTTTATGCCGATGAACTGGTAGATAAAGGAATTACTAATCCAGATTTAGAAAAACTACTTTTTAAAATTTCTCAAAACATTAATCCGTATGGACGAAAAATAAAAACTTTTGGAAAATATCAGTGGATAGAAGATGATGGATATATATGGTATCAAATAGAAATTATAGAGAAAAAACTTGCTTCTCAAATACTTCAAATAGAGGATTTAAAAGAACTAGCTCATCGGATACAAATTGCTAAACGATTACTAGATATAAAAGTAGAAAAAAATATTCCGCTTATAAGTTCAGCTAAAATATGGTTTTATTTATTTCAGTATGCGATGTTATTACTTCAGCTATTTTTCATTTACTTTGGGTATCAGAGTTTTATAGAACAACCTACTGGACCCTCTTTGTTATTGGCTTATTTGCTGCTTGTTGTAATTTTAATTTTTTTACTCCCAGAATTTAGTGTTGATGAAAGTGATGATGGAAGATCTGGAATATTTATTACAGTGTGCCTTTTCTATATTGTCGCAGTTGATACTGTAATATCGTATTATTTGTATAAAAATTTATCTATTGTTCTTATTGTTGGAATAGTTTCACTTTGTTTAAGTATTGGTGTAATATTTTTAAAAGCTATTATCTTCGGAGAAAGTGAAATTGGTAAGGTATCTACAATTTATATCGAAGAATATAGAAAACTACAGGGACCTAAGTTAAGTAAGAGACGCTTTATAGATAATTTTACAGTTATTCCATTTTTTAATAAGATTCAAAAATTATTTCACAAAGATAAGAGGGAGGGGAATGATGACCTATGAACACCGACTTTTTGACCTTAATCACATCCTTCTCGACTTTGAAGCAGTGGATATCCGAGGGGTAAATAAAGCAGGGATTGACAGTGAGTGATTTAATCCCTATGTGCTTGAGAATGCAAGTATAGCTAATCCCGAGCTGTCAGGCTCAAGATATTTTGAACTTATTAGAGTTGAAAGGAGAGACTCATGTGTCTTATTTGTGAGCGGATAGACCTAATTAAAGCGGGGAAAAATCCCTACTTTGTAAAAGAACTAGAAACAGGCTATGTTGTTATTGGGGATCACCAATACTTTAAGGGCTATACCTTATTTCTGGCAAAAGAACATATAACAGAACTCCACCATATGGAGACTTCTGAAAAACTGCGTTTTCTAGAGGAAATGAGTTTAGTCCAAGAAGCAGTCGCCAAAGCGTTTAAAGCTGAAAAGATGAACATCGAACTTCTAGGAAATGGAGATGCCCACGCTCACTGGCACCTCTTTCCAAGACGGTCAGGTGATATGAAGGGGCATGGGCTTAATGGCCGTGGTCCAGTCTGGTGGGTGCCCTGGGAAGAAATGGCGTCAGAAGATTGCCAAGTGAAATCCCATGAGTTGGAACAAATGATTAAAGCCTTATCCGATGAATTAGAGAAGCACATGGCCTAAGAGAGGAAGAAAAAATGAAAAAAAGATACATCGTTTTATCAGGTTTGCTAGCAGTAACCCTAGCAGCATGTTCTCAAGAAAAACCTAAAAATGAAGAAAACACTCAAAAAACGGAACAAACTAGTCAACCTGAAGGAACTGTAGGGAGCAAATCCCAAGCCTCTAGTCAGAAGAAGGCAGAAGTTGTCAATAAGGGAGACTACTATAGTATTCAAGGGAAGTACGATGAAATCGTCATAGCTAATAAGCACTATCCTTTGTCAAAAGACTATAATCCAGGAGAAAATCCAACAGCTAAAGCAGAGTTGCTGAAACTCATTGCAGCAATGCAAGCAGCGGGCTACCCAATCAGCGATCACTACAGTGGTTTTAGAAGTTATGAAACTCAAACCAAACTTTATCAAGACTATGTGAATCAAGATGGTAAGGAAGCTGCTGATCGCTACTCAGCTCGCCCAGGTTATAGTGAACACCAAACAGGTCTTGCTTTTGACCTTATTGGGACAGATGGTGATTTAGTTACTGAAGAAAAGGCAGCCCAGTGGCTCTTGGATCATGCGGCTGACTTTGGCTTTGTTGTTCGCTATCTCAAAGGCAAGGAAAAAGAGACTGGCTACATGGCGGAAGAATGGCATCTTCGCTACGTCGGAAAAGAGGCCAAAGAAATTGCTGCAAGTGGTCTCAGTTTAGAAGAGTACTATGGCTTTGAAGGCGGCGATTACGTCGATTAAAAACGAAAGTTTTCTCTTGCATTTTTAGATAAATAGTGTATAATGGAAAAGTATGTGTAAAGCATACTTGTGGGAGGTAAAAATCTCTAATTACCGCCAAAACCACAAAGGAGGATTTAAAAATGGCTAAAAAAGTCGAAAAACTTGTAAAATTGCAAATCCCTGCTGGTAAAGCTACACCAGCTCCACCAGTTGGACCTGCTCTTGGTCAAGCTGGTATCAACATCATGGGATTCACAAAAGAGTTCAACGCTCGTACAGCTGACCAAGCTGGTATGATCATTCCAGTTGTTATCTCAGTATACGAAGACAAATCATTTACTTTCGTTACAAAAACACCACCAGCTGCTGTTCTTTTGAAAAAAGCTGCAGGTGTTGAAAAAGGATCAGGTACACCTAACAAAACTAAAGTTGCTACAGTTACTCGTGCACAAGTACAAGAAATTGCAGAAACTAAGATGCCAGATTTGAACGCAGCAAACATTGAGTCTGCAATGCGTATGATCGAAGGTACTGCTCGTTCTATGGGATTCACTGTTGTTGACTAATCAATAACACCCCCAATATAACCCGCAAGACTTCATCATTTCGAGAAGTGACGTGGGAGATGAAAATCGATTGAACCACTTACAAGGAGAATAGAAAATGGCTAAAAAAAGCAAACAACTTCGTGCTGCTCTTGAAAAAATCGACAGCACAAAAGCATACAGTGTAGAAGAAGCTGTAGCACTTGCAAAAGAAACTAACTTTGCAAAATTTGACGCAACTGTAGAAGTTGCTTACAACTTGAACATCGACGTTAAAAAAGCTGACCAACAAATCCGTGGCGCAATGGTATTGCCAAACGGTACTGGTAAAACTTCACGCGTTCTTGTTTTCGCACGTGGTGCAAAAGCTGAAGAAGCAAAAGCTGCTGGTGCAGACTTTGTTGGTGAAGATGACCTTGTTGCGAAAATCAACGACGGTTGGTTGGACTTCGACGTAGTTATCGCTACACCTGACATGATGGCTCTTGTTGGACGTCTTGGACGTGTCCTTGGACCACGTAACTTGATGCCAAACCCTAAAACTGGTACTGTAACAATGGATGTTGCTAAAGCAGTTGAAGAGTCTAAAGGTGGTAAGATTACTTACCGTGCTGACCGTGCAGGTAACGTTCAAGCAATCATCGGTAAAGTATCATTTGAAGCTGAAAAATTGGTTGAAAACTTCAAAGCTTTCAACGAAACAATCCAAAAAGCAAAACCAGCTACAGCTAAAGGAACTTACGTAACAAACTTGACAATCACAACTACTCAAGGTGTTGGTATCAAGGTTGACGTAAACTCACTTTAATCAGTAGTTTATATCAGAGAACGAGTACGAATGTGCTCGTTTTTTTGATGATAAGTTCATTCCAGGGGAAATAACTCTATTAATAGCCTGATGGGGCAATAGAATAGTGCTTTTCCTCTTCTTCTTTCACAGAAAATGTGGTATAATAGAGAGTAAAAAACTTTGAAAGAAAGAAAAAGATGAATTTAAAAGATTATATCGCAACGATTGAAAATTATCCTAAGGAAGGTATTACCTTCCGTGATATCAGCCCTTTGATGGCAGATGGAAATGCTTATAGCTACGCTGTTCGTGAAATTGTTCAGTATGCAACCGATAAGAAGATCGACATGATCGTGGGCCCAGAGGCTCGCGGCTTTATCGTGGGCTGCCCAGTTGCTTTTGAGTTGGGAATTGGCTTTGCACCTGTTCGTAAACCAGGGAAATTGCCACGTGAAGTCATTTCTGCTGACTATGAGAAAGAGTACGGTATTGATACCTTGACCATGCATGCTGATGCGATTAAGCCAGGTCAACGTGTTCTCATCGTAGATGATCTTTTGGCAACAGGTGGAACTGTCAAAGCAACCATTGAGATGATTGAAAGACTTGGTGGAGTTGTAGCCGGTTGTGCCTTCTTGATTGAGTTGGATGAGCTTAAAGGCCGTGAAAAAATCGGAGATTACGATTACAAGGTACTTATGCATTATTAATGAAAAACAGTCCTTGGGGCTGTTTTCTCTTCATCTGCTATATAAACAAACTATAGCTAGTTAGAGAAAAACTATAATTGAAAACTATATCTTCTTGCAGTATAATAAAAGGACTAAGTGTTTGAGATTTGACTTCAAACACATTCAATTATTTCTAAAAGAGTACAGTTAGGAGAAGGTTATGCCGATTAGAATTGATAAAAAATTGCCAGCTGTGGAGATTTTAAGGACAGAAAATATCTTTGTTATGGACGACCAACGGGCTGCTCATCAGGATATTCGCCCCTTGAAGATTTTGATTTTAAATCTCATGCCTCAAAAGATGGTAACAGAAACGCAACTCTTACGGCATTTGGCCAATACCCCCTTGCAATTAGATATTGATTTCTTATATATGGAAACACATCGTTCCAAGACAACTCGTGCCGAACATATGGAAACCTTCTATAAAACCTTTCCAGAGGTCAAGGATGACTTTTTTGATGGAATGATTATCACAGGAGCACCAGTGGAGCATTTGCCTTTTGAAGAGGTGGACTACTGGGAGGAATTCAAGCAGGTCATCAAATGGTCTAAGACGCATGTTTTTTCAACCCTCCATATCTGTTGGGGAGCACAAGCAGGTCTTTATGTTCGCTATGGCGTTGAAAAGCACCAGATGGATCGGAAACTATCAGGCATTTATCCACAGGATACCTTAAAAGAAGGGCACCTTCTTTTTAGAGGTTTTGATGATCGCTATGTAGCTCCTCATTCTCGTCATACTGAGATTTTAAAAGAAGAAATCTTAAACAAGACCAATCTGGAGATTCTGTCAGAAGGTCCTGAGGTTGGGGTTTCTATCCTAGCTAGTCGAGATTTGCGTGAAATTTATAGTTTTGGTCATTTGGAGTACGATCGTGACACTTTGGCAAGAGAGTATTTTCGTGATTATGAGGCGGGACTCAACCCTCATATCCCAGAGAACTACTTTAAAAATGATGATGTAAATGAGACGCCTTGTCTCTGTTGGTCTTCATCAGCTGCCCTCTTTTTCAGCAATTGGGTAAACTATGCAGTTTATCAAGAAACCCCTTT
This sequence comes from Streptococcus sp. GMD1S, assembly GCF_000296875.1. GTDB lineage: Bacteria > Bacillota > Bacilli > Lactobacillales > Streptococcaceae > Streptococcus. The sequence continues at coordinate 6,789 of NZ_AJQY01000048.1, forward strand.
TGACTGGAGAAAGGTAGAGGATGATGTGGCTGCATTTGGATATCTATAAGAGGAATTATGACATATTTTGACGCTTTTAAATCAGGGAACTTGGTTTTACCAAGTGCCCTGCTCTTGCATTTTAAGGAACTCTTTCCTTCCAGCGAAGATTTTCTCGTCTGGCAATTTTTCTATTTACAAAATACCACAGCCCTAGGAGATGTTTCACCTAGTCAGATTGCTGAAATCATTGGGAAAGAGGTTGCAGATGTCAACCAATCTATTTCAAATTTGACTGAAAATGGTTTGCTACAATATCGAACCATTGAACTAAATGGGGAAATTGAGCTGATTTTTGATGCTAGTTTGGCTTTTGAACGCTTGGATAGCTTACTAGA
>NZ_AJQY01000049.1:0-7101 GCF_000296875.1 Streptococcus sp. GMD1S
TTTGGGATTGACCGTGCCATGAAGGAATTCCACTATGAGAAAAATGAAGTGGTCATGGTCGGCGACCAACTTATGACGGATATACGAGCAGCTCACCGTGCAGGTATTCGCTCGATCTTGGTCAAGCCCTTGGTCCAACATGACTCTATCAAAACGCAGATTAACCGAGTTCGCGAGCGCCGTGTCATGCGAAAAATCACTGAAAAGTACGGACCGATTACATATAAAAAAGGAATCTAACTATGGAAGAAATTCTCTGTATTGGTTGTGGAGCAGCCATTCAGACGACAGACAAGGCTGGACTTGGCTTTACCCCCCAGTCGGCACTTGAAAAAGGTTTGGAGACTGGCGAAGTCTATTGCCAACGTTGTTTCCGTCTCCGTCACTACAATGAAATCACGGATGTCCAGTTGACAGACGATGATTTTCTCAAACTCTTGCACGAGGTGGGAGACAGTGATGCCTTGGTGGTCAATGTCATTGATATCTTTGACTTTAATGGCTCTGTCATCCCAGGCTTACCACGTTTTGTATCGGGCAATGATGTCCTCTTGGTGGGAAATAAAAAAGATATCCTGCCCAAGTCAGTTAAGCCAAGCAAGATTAGTCAGTGGCTCATGGAACGTGCCCACGAAGAAGGGCTTCGTCCAGTAGATGTTGTCCTGACTTCAGCCCAAAACAAGCATGCCATCAAAGAAGTCATTGATAAGATTGAGCATTATCGTAAGGGCCGCGATGTCTACGTAGTTGGGGTAACCAACGTTGGAAAGTCAACCCTCATCAATTCCATTATTCAAGAAATAACGGGTGATCAGAATGTCATTACGACTTCACGCTTTCCAGGGACAACCTTGGACAAGATTGAGATCCCGCTTGACGACGGGTCTTATATCTACGATACACCGGGGATTATCCACCGCCACCAGATGGCCCACTACTTGACGGCTAAAAACCTCAAGTATGTCAGCCCTAAAAAGGAAATCAAGCCAAAAACCTATCAGCTTAACCCTGAACAAACCCTGTTTCTAGGTGGTCTCGGACGCTTTGACTTCATATCAGGAGAAAAGCAAGGATTCACAGCCTTCTTTGACAATGAACTCAAACTCCACCGTACCAAGCTAGAAGGCGCTAGTGCCTTTTATGACAAGCATCTGGGAACTCTTCTCACACCACCAAATAGCAAAGAAAAAGAAGATTTTCCAAAACTAGTCCAACATGTATTTACCATCAAGGACAAGACAGACCTAGTCATCTCAGGACTCGGCTGGATCCGCGTAACAGGCACCGCCAAAGTCGCCGTCTGGGCACCAGAAGGCGTCGCCGTCGTCACACGCAAAGCAATCATTTAAACACAGAAAGGAAAGAGTTGTCTGGATTAGGGCGAGCTCTGCGAGCCCATAACGAATACTTTTCGCCGTGGTGTCAGTTGGTACAAGGAGTTGTACCAACTGCGGAAAATTTGAGACCTTAGGCTCAAATTTTAGTCATGAAAGTCCGAAGGACTTTGCTGACGTCCGTCACCACTTCAGAAAAGTATTAAAAGAAACTCTTTTTAAGAAATTATGTCATTAACATCAAAACAACGTGCCTTCCTCAACAGCCAGGCACACACCCTCAAACCCATCATCCAAATCGGGAAAAATGGTCTCAACGACCAAATCAAAACCAGCGTCCGTCAAGCTCTTGACGCTCGCGAATTGATTAAAGTTACGCTCTTGCAAAACACAGATGAAAACATCCACGAAGTAGCTGAAATCTTGGAAGAAGAAATCGGTGTGGATACGGTCCAAAAAATCGGACGCATCTTGATTTTGTATAAACAATCTAGCAAGAAAGAAAATCGCAAGATTTCCAAGAAAGTCAAAGAAATCTAAAACCTACTCCAAACAACTGTTTATACAGAGAATTAAAGGAAGACGAGCCTATGGCAATCGAATTATTGACTCCCTTTACCAAGGTAGAGTTGGAGCCAGAAATCAAGGAGAAAAAACGCAAACAAGTCGGGATTTTAGGCGGAAATTTTAACCCTGTTCACAATGCCCATCTTGTTGTGGCGGACCAAGTACGACAACAGTTGGGACTAGATCAGGTCCTGCTTATGCCCGAATACCAACCACCTCATGTAGATAAAAAGGAAACCATTCCCGAGCACCATCGGCTCAAGATGCTTGAGTTGGCGATTGAGGGGATTGAAGGTCTGGACATTGAAACCATTGAGTTAGAGCGTAAGGGCATTTCCTACACCTACGACACCATGAAGATTTTGACAGAGCAACATCCAGATACGGATTATTACTTCATTATCGGGGCTGATATGGTGGACTATCTGCCTAAGTGGTACCGAATTGATGAGCTGGTCGACATGGTTCAGTTTGTAGGGGTTCAGCGTCCACGCTACAAGGCAGGGACTTCCTATCCAGTTATCTGGGTGGATGTGCCTCTCATGGACATCTCGTCCAGCATGGTGCGTGACTTCATTGCCCAAGGTCGGAAACCTAACTTTCTCCTACCTCAGCCAGTGCTAGACTACATCGAGAAGGAGGGGCTTTACTGATGGCATACCAAGACTATATCAACTGCTCCCGCGAGGCTTTGTTGAAAAAAATGGCAGAGCTTCTGCCTGAAAAACGCTTAACCCATTGTCTGGGTGTAGAGCGTGCAGCCATAGAACTTGCGAAACGATTTGGAGTCGATGCCGAGAAAGCTGGTCTAGCAGGCCTTCTTCATGATTATGCTAAAAAGCTGTCAGATCAGGAATTTCTAGACTTGATTGACCATTATCAGCTAGACCCTGACCTCAAAAACTGGGGCAATAATGTCTGGCATGGCATGGTTGGTATCTACAAGATTCAGGAAGATTTGGATTTGCATGATTCAGAAATCCTGCGAGCTATTGAAATCCATACAGTCGGTGCTGGTCAGATGACAGACCTAGACAAGGTTGTCTACGTTGCAGATTATATCGAGCATAACCGCGCCTTTCCAGGTGTGGATGTGGCGCGTGAAATTGCTGAGCTATCGCTCAATAAGGCAGTGGCCTACGAAACAGCTCGTACCGTGGAGCATCTAGCTCATCAGGGATTACCCATCTATCCCCAAACCCTTGAAACCTATAACGCCTTTGTGCACTATTTGAAAGAGGACTAAATGAACGAAAAAGAATTACTAGAACTAGTCGTGAAAGCGGCTGATGAGAAACGTGCGGAGGATATCCTCGCACTTGATGTACAAGATTTGACCAGCGTGACGGACTACTTTGTCATCACGAGCTCAATGAATAGCCGCCAGTTGGATGCTATCGCTGACAATATCCGTGAAAAAGTAGCCGAAGCTGGTGTTAAAGGCAGCCATGTCGAAGGCGATGCAGCTGGAGGCTGGGTTTTGCTAGACCTCGGTGGTGTCGTTGTGCATATCTTCTCAGAAGAAATGCGTGCCCATTATAACTTAGAAAAACTATGGCATGAGGCGAGCTCAATAGACATTTCAGAAGCCTTAGCATAGGATATGAACTCAGTTGCAGTCAACTGGGTTTCTTTGCTTATTTTAAAAGAAATTGATGGAAAGGTGAGGGCGACGTGTTTGGTTGATCTTGAAACTGAACACGAGCTAAAAGCTGCGAGAAAAAGAGTAACTTCCTTTGTATCTGATGATACAGCAGAAAGTTTCCTATTTTCTCTTAGTCTTTAACGCTCTTTGTATCTTAGAAAGGATTTGAACCCGTCCTGTAATCGTCGGAAAATAGATAGCCTTCCTTGGAGCTCGGCTCCATCGTCAAGCTCCTAATTTTCATTCCGATTACGGGCGGACTTGGTATCATGATTATGGCAACTTATGAAACCTTTGCGGCTGTTTATGATGCGGTCATGGATGACAGTTTATACGATAAATGGACGGATTTTTCCCTCCGTCATTTGCCAAAGACCAAGGAGAGAAAGAAACTCTTGGAATTGGCTTGTGGAACAGGTATCCAGTCTGTCCGCTTTTCTCAAGCTGGTTTTGATGTGACAGGACTTGACTTGAGCGCTGATATGCTGAAGATTGCGGAGAAAAGAGCTACTTCAGCCAAGCAAAAGATTGATTTTATCGAAGGTAATATGCTGGATTTATCCAAGGCTGGTAAGTACGACTTTGTTACGTGTTACTCGGACTCTATCTGCTACATGCAGGATGAGGTGGAGGTAGGGGACGTATTTAAAGAAGTGTATAATGCCCTCAATGAAGACGGAGTATTCATCTTTGATGTGCATTCGACCTACCAGACAGATGAGGTTTTTCCAGGCTATTCCTACCATGAAAATGCGGAAGATTTTGCCATGCTTTGGGATACCTATGAGGACGAAGCTCCTCACTCCATCGTGCATGAGTTGACTTTCTTTATCAAGGAGGCTGACGGTTCCTTTAGTCGTCACGATGAAGTGCATGAGGAGCGGACCTATGAAGTTTTGACCTATGATATTTTGCTGGAGCAGGCTGGTTTCAAGTCTTTCAAACTCTATGCGGACTTTGAGGACAAGGAGCCAACAGAAACCAGCACCCGTTGGTTTTTTGTCGCGCAGAAGTAGGAGAACATCATGACCATCACAGGTATTATCGCAGAGTTCAATCCTTTTCATAATGGGCACAAATACTTGCTTGAGCAGGCGGAGGGACTGAAAATCGTTGCCATGTCTGGGAATTTCATGCAGCGTGGAGAACCTGCTATCGTAGACAAGTGGACACGGGCTCAGATGGCGCTGGAAAATGGAGCAGATCTGGTAGTGGAATTGCCCTTTTTAGTCAGTGTTCAGGCGGCAGATTTCTTTGGCCAAGGAGCTGTGGATATCTTGGCTCGCTTGGGCATTGATACCCTCGCTTTCGGGACGGAGGAAGTTCTGGATTATCAGAAAATTGCTGACCTATACACGGAGCAAGGCACTGAGATGGAGAAATTTGTGGAAAATCTGCCTGATTCCCTTTCCTATCCTCAGAAAACCCAAGCCATGTGGAAGGAATTTGCAGGTCTTGATTTTTCAGGCAATACACCCAATCATGTTCTAGCTTTGGCCTATGCCAAGGGGGTTGCGGGACGTAGAATCAAACTCCATCCGATTCAGCGTCAGGGGGCTGGTTATCATTCTGTGGACAAGGAAGTGGACTTTGCCTCAGCAACAGCCCTCCGTCAGCATCAATCAGACCAAGATTTCTTAGAACGCTTTATGCCTTCTCTTGACCTCTTTGAGTTGGCGTGTAGGGTGAGTTGGGATGACTATTTTACCTTGCTCCGCTATCAAATCTTGTCAAATCCAGACCTAACCACCATCTATCAGGTCAATCAAGAAATGGCTGTGCGTATCAAGGAAGCTATCAAAACAGCCCAGTCTGTTGACGAATTGGTCGAGGCGGTTGCGACAAAGCGTTATACCAAGGCGCGTGTACGACGACTCTTGACCTATATCTTGGTGCAGGCCAGAGAAAGCGACTTGCCAGAAGGCATCCATGTCCTTGGCTTTACTGAAAAAGGCAGACAACACCTCAAGTCTCTGAAAGGCCAGGTCCATCTAGTCAGTCGAATTGGCAAAGAACCTTGGGATGCTATGACTCAAAAGGCAGACCAGATTTACCAACTAGGACACCCAAGTATAGCAGAACAGAATTTTGGCAGGGTTCCGATTAGAATAGAAACAAACTAAGTCTACTGAAAGGTAGGCTTTTTTAGAATATTTTCGAATAAATAGATAGAAAAGAAAAATCTTGTACAAGTTCCTGACAATTTCTTTCTTTTTGTGTATAATAGTGGAAAAGAGGTAAAACGAGGTATGGTTATGGAAGCAGTTCTTTATTCAACATTCCGAAATCATTTAAAGGACTACATGAAGAAGGTAAATGATGAATTTGAGCCTTTGACGGTGGTCAATAAAAATCCAGATGAGGATATTGTAGTCCTTTCAAAGAGCGAGTGGGATAGTATTCAGGAAACCCTGAGAATCGCTCAAAATAAGGAACTTTCTGACAAGGTCTTGCGAGGAATGGCTCAAGTTCGTGCTGGAAGCACTCAGGTGCATGTGATTGAGGAGTGAGGAATGCTGCTCAAATTTACAGAAGATGCCTGGGCGGATTATTGCTATTGGCAAAACCAAGATAAGAAAACATTAAAAAGGATCAATAAATTAATCAAGGATATTCAACGCGATCCTTTTGTAGGAATGGGGAAACCAGAACCACTCAAGTATGACTATCAAGGAGCTTGGTCGCGGCGCATTGATGCAGAAAATCGCTTGATTTATATAATAGATGGAGATAGCGTGGCTTTCTTGTCCTTCAAAGATCATTACTAAGTCTACTGAAAGGTAGGCTTTTTTGCTTCGTTTTTCGTGGAAATTTAAATTTTTAAAGATTCTTAATTTTACTTGAAAATCTAAGGGATTTCTTCAAAAATTCACACAAAACTCTTCAATTTGGGTTTGTGAAAATCGGTTTTTTGTGATAGAATATTAAGGAATGTATGTCATTCGATAAACAAATTTAATGAGGTAAAAACATGGAAATCATGACACTTGCGATTGTTGTTTTTGCCGTCATCATTGGTTTAGTCATTGGATATGTCAGCATCTCAGCTAAGATGAAATCATCTCAAGAGGCTGCAGAGTTGATGCTTCTAAATGCTGAACAAGAAGCAACTAATTTACGAGGACAAGCTGAGCGCGAAGCGGATTTATTGCTAAATGAAGCCAAGAGCGAAAGCAAGTCTCTTAAAAAAGAAGCACTATTGGAGGCCAAAGAGGAAGCCAGAAAATACCGTGAAGAAGTGGACGCTGAATTTAAGTCAGAACGTCAGGAACTCAAGCAAATCGAAAGTCGTTTGACGGAGAGAGCTACGAGCCTTGACCGCAAAGACGACAATTTGACGAACAAAGAAAAAACACTTGAACAAAAAGAACAAAGTATTTCTGATAGAGCAAAAAACCTTGATGCACGTGAAGAGCAATTAGAGGAAGTCGAAAGACAAAAAGAAGCTGAACTTGAACGTATCGGTTCCCTTTCCCAAACTGAGGCTCGAGATATTATCTTGGCTCAGACAGAGGAAAACTTAACCAAGGAAATTGCTAGCCGCATTCGTGAGGC
>NZ_AJQY01000050.1:0-7005 GCF_000296875.1 Streptococcus sp. GMD1S
GTACTTGAGTACGGCAAGGTGAAGCTGACGTGGTTTGAATTTGATTTTCGAAGAGTATCAAGACAAAACAATCCTAGTTTGGAGCTATAGAATTAAGAAAAACACTGAATCACTACTTGAGTGAAAACTGTTTTGCTTAATTCTTTTTTTATTGAAAAATTTGAGCCAAAGGAGGTAATCGTGAGAAACTAGGAGAAAATAACTACCTTGCATAAGAAGTTAAGGCGAGAGCAATTCTATCATCCATTTAATTGATATTTAGCTTGACTAAATGGGAAAATGTGGAAAAATGATATAATGAGATGGATGAGAATTGACAAATTAGAATTTGTAGAGGTGATAAAACTGTAATGGCAACCTATTCACCTGAAGTCGAAATCATATAAAATTACGAGGAGATTGTAAGATGAGTAATTATATAAAATTAAATGAAGATAGATGGAATAATGTAAAAAATGACTATACTGAGCCATTGACACAGGAAGAATTAGAAGAAATTAGAAAGCATCCAATCTCTGTTGCCTTAACTGTTGGGGAAAAAGTCCCCACAGAATGGTTTGAAAAAGCCAAGGGAAAAAAGATATTAGGTTTAGCTTGTGGTGGTGGACAGCAGGGTCCCGTTTTTGCTGTGAAAGGTTATGATGTCACCATCATGGATTTTTCTAAATCACAATTAGAAAGAGATGAGATGGTTGCAAAAAGAGAAGGCCTAAAAATCAATACGGTTCAAAGCGATATGACAAAAGCATTTCCATTTGAAGATGAAACTTTTGATATTATTTTTAATCCGGTTTCAAATGTATATATAGAAGATTTAGATAACATGTATAAAGAAGCCTCTCGCGTATTGAAAAAGGGCGGTTTGTTAATGGTTGGATTTATGAATCCCTGGATCTACATGTATGATGCTGACACTGTATGGGATAAACCCGATGAGGAATTACTGTTAAAGTTTTCACTACCTTTTAATTCAAGAGAGCTTGAAGAGGAAGGCAAAATCACCATCAATCCAGAATATGGATATGAATTTAGCCATACCTTAGAAACACAGATTAGAGGACAACTAAAAAACGGTCTCGCTATGATCGATTTTTATGAATCATGTGATAAAAGACATCGATTATCACCTTATGGAAATGATTATATCGCTACACTTTGCATTAAACTATAAACTTATAGAACATACTTCAGGAGAATAGCTCATTTTATTTTCCTGAAGGGTTAAAATCTAAATCTCACTTTGTCGAAGCAAAATAATTAAATAAAATTAGAGAGAGGAAGTAAAAGCAGCAAATAGTTGAAACTTCCTTTTTTTGATGTCAAACATTCAAAAATGGAAAGGAGATTTAAGGAAGAACTGAAAATACAGATAAACAAGGCATTAGAACAAAGAGAAAGATTGGAAAGACTACCTATGAGTCTACTATCATTTCAAGACAAAACAATCCTAGTTTGGTTGAACCAAACTAGGATTTTCTAACGCGTTTTTGTCTACGATAGCCGTTGAGCTTTTTATTTTCCCAATAGCTGTTAAAGATTTTTTCCTTGCTCTCGCGATTGATTTCCAAAAAGTAGGCATAAATCAAATCTATTAAAATGAGCATAGGGAGTTGAGCGGAAATACGCTGGATGTAAGAAGATTGACTGTGGCTTGCCACAAGGACTGTTTCGGTATAGGCCTGACTGTTTTTGTTTGGAGCACTGGTAAAGAGAATGGTCTTGGCCCCCATTTCCTTGGCATCCAACAAACTATCGAGGACGGATTGGGTAGTGCCTGATAGGGAAAAGCCAAGTACCAGACAGTTTTCATCCATGATACTAGTCGTCCAAGCAAAGCCATCCTGATCGGTCAAAGCTTCACAGACAACACCTAGTCGCATAAAGCGCAGTTTCATCTCACGGGCAATCAGACCAGAACTTCCCGTCCCAAAGAAGTAAACTCGTTCTGCGTCATCGATTAATTGGGCGACGCGTTCCAGTTGTTCTTCGTCAATCAAATCCTGAGTTTGTTCTCGCATGATACTGTAGCTTCGCAAAACACGTTTGGTCAAAGGACTGTGTTTGTGCGAATGAGTGTCCGGTTTACTAGACTGGTGCTGGTATTGAAAGACGAACTCTCGGTAGCCTGTAAAACCACACTTTTTGGCAAAGCGGGTCAAGGCTGCTTGGGAGATATGTAATTTCTGGGTGACTTGCTGAGAAGAAAGATCATCTTGGATCGTTTCAGTTTGCAAAAAATAGCGAGCGATTTCTTGCTCGAGCTCGGTTAATTCTTCAAAATGGAGGTCGATTATGGTTGCGATATCTGGCTTGTTCATGAGGCTCCTTTTTATGAGTCAAAGTCTTAAAAGTTAACGCTTTCCTAACTATTACTATCATTATATCATAGAAAATAGGATAACCAAATAAAAAGGCATTTTCAGTTAAAAGTCAAAAAATGCTTCGACTTTTCCAAGAGTTTCTCCGTAAAATATGGTACAATGAAATGTACTGAGCTTTACCTGTTTGCTCTATTATTTTAGGGGAAATAAGGGTAAAAATCAGAAATTTTTCTAGAAAAGAGTCTTAGCTGTATGAGAAAATTTAATAGCCATTCGATTCCGATTCGGCTTAATTTACTATTTGCGATTGTCATCTTGCTCTTTATGGCCATTATTGGTCGATTGTTATACATGCAGGTGCTCAATAAGGATTTTTATGAAACAAAATTGGCCTCAGCCAGCCAAACAAGGGTAACAACCAGTTCAGCTCGTGGACAGATCTATGATGCAGCAGGGAAACCCTTGGTAGAAAACACTGTCAAGCAGGTTGTTTCTTTCACACGAAACAATAAAATGACGGCAGCTGAATTGAAGGAGACAGCCAAGAAACTCCTTACATATGTAAATGTAACCTCCCCTGATCTGACTGATCGACAGATTGCAGACTATTACTTAGCGGACCAGGATATTTACAAAAAAACAGTCGAATCCTTGCCAAGCGATAAACGCCTGGATTCAGATGGGAATCGTTTATCAGAAGCGACACTTTACAATAATGCGGTTGAAAGCATTGACGTGAGTCAACTTAATTATACAGATGACCAGAAAAAGGAAATCTATCTCTTTAGTCAGCTCAATGCCGTTGAAAATTTTGCGACAGGAACCATTTCTACGGATGCCTTAGATGATACCCAAGTTGCTCTCGTTGCATCAGCGTCCAAGGAATTACCAGGTATCAGTATTTCAACCTCATGGGATCGTAAAGTACTGGATACATCTTTATCGACAATCGTCGGTAGCGTTTCAAATGAAAAGTCAGGACTTCCAGCAGAGGAAGTTGATGCCTATCTCAAAAAAGGCTATTCTCTCAATGACCGAGTGGGAACTTCCTATCTTGAAAAGCAATATGAAGATGTTCTTCAAGGGAAACGCTCCGTCAAAGAAATCCACCTCGACAAACACGGAAATATGGAAAGTGTGGAAAATGTCGAAGAAGGAAGCAAAGGAAACAACATCAAGTTAACGGTTGACCTAGCTTTCCAGAATGGTGTGGACGACCTACTCAAGAGCTACTTCAACTCAGAGTTGGGTAACGGTGGAGCAAAGTACTCTGAAGGAGTCTACGCTGTAGCTCTCAATCCTAAAACCGGTGCAGTTCTGGCCATGTCTGGTGTCAAGCATGATGTCGAATCCGGTAAATTAAGTTCAGATTCGCTTGGAACGATAACCAATGTCTTTGTGCCAGGATCTGTTGTTAAGGCGGCGACCATCAGCTCTGGTTGGGAAAATGGAGTCTTGTCAGGTAATCAAACCTTGACAGACCAGCCGATTGTTTTCCAAGGTTCGGCCCCTATCAATTCATGGTATACCTTGTCCTATGGCTCTTTCCCTATCACAGCAGTTGAGGCTTTGGAATACTCTTCTAATACCTACATGGTTCAAACTGCGCTAGGAATCATGGGACAAACCTACACACCAAATATGACAGTCGCAACGGGACAGTTAGAGACTGCAATGGGCAAATTGCGATCAACCTTCGGGGAATATGGACTCGGAGCTTCAACAGGAATTGACCTCCCAGATGAGTCAACTGGTTTTATACCAAAAGAGTATAATTTTGCTAATTACATTACCAATGCCTTTGGTCAGTTTGATAACTACACCCCAATGCAATTGGCCCAGTACGTTGGAACTATTGCCAACAACGGTGTTCGGATTGCCCCCCACATTGTTGAGGGGATTTATGGAAACAACGAACAAGGTGGCTTAGGGAACTTAATCCAATCTGTTGAAACCAAGGAAATGAATAAAATTAATATTTCTGAGTCTGATGTTTCCATCCTCCAACAAGGATTTTATCAAGTGTCACATGGTGGTAGTGCTTTGACAACCGGTCGTGCCTTTTCAAATGGCGCAGCGGTATCCATTAGTGGAAAAACTGGTACTGCCGAGAGTTATGTTGCGGGAGGTCAAGAAGCTAACAATACTAATGCTGTGGCCTATGCACCATCAGATAATCCTCAAATCGCTGTAGCTGTTGTCTTTCCTCATAACACCAACCTTACAAATGGTGTCGGACCTTCCATTGCGCGCGATATTATCAACCTCTATAACCAACATCATCCAATGAATTAGAAAGGAACATATGCTTTATCCAACACCTATTGCCAAGCTAATTGACAGTTATTCGAAGTTACCGGGTATCGGGATTAAGACGGCTACCCGTCTGGCCTTCTATACTATTGGAATGTCTGATGACGATGTCAATGAATTTGCTAAAAATCTCCTTTCTGCTAAGAGAGAGCTGACCTACTGTTCCATCTGCGGTCGCCTGACTGATGACGATCCTTGCTCTATCTGTACGGATCCGACTCGAGACCAGACAACCATCTTGGTGCTAGAGGATAGTCGCGATGTGGCTGCTATGGAAAATATCCAAGAATACCACGGACTCTATCATGTCTTGCATGGCCTTATTTCTCCGATGAATGGCATCAGCCCAGACGATATCAACCTCAAGAGTCTCATGACCCGTCTCATGGATAGTGAGGTTTCAGAGGTGATCGTAGCAACCAATGCGACAGCGGATGGAGAAGCGACATCTATGTATCTCTCTCGTCTCCTCAAGCCAGCTGGCATCAAGGTCACTCGCCTAGCACGAGGTCTAGCCGTGGGAGCAGATATCGAGTATGCGGACGAAGTCACACTCTTACGAGCCATTGAAAATCGGACAGAGTTGTAGGAGTCAGTAAAAACGTAGCTCATTTTGACACATAAGACAAGCCCTAGGAATTTTTCTTAGGGCTTGTCTTTTTCTGTTTCTCACGAGAGGTGAACAAGCCTTGCTAATAAAACTACTCGAACTATAAGGCATAAGAAAACGGGTTTCCAAAATGACTAGTGACGTCTTTGTCAAACTCATTCACTGAGCGATAGAGTTTATTCTAAGGAGATGAGCGCATTTGCCCTTAGGGTTTGTTTTGAAATCGCACTATTTTTGTGTTATGATATGGTCAATATACAATGAATAAAGGGAGTTTGAAATATGGGTGGAAAGATAAAATCTAGCACGATAGCAGCAGAGGCAGCTATTAATGAATTGGTCGGGTATGACACGAGCAAGAAGCAAAATCAGTAGGTAGAATTTTCGTATACTTCTGAAATTGCTGGGATGGAAGCTGGACGTCAGGCCTGCAATCAAATGCTTCAGGCGGTCAGTGATTTCAGCTCGGCTGTTTTGACCCAAGCAAATAAGTTTCCAGAAATTGCTCATAAGATTGAAAAACGCGACGTAGAGCAGGCTAAGAGGTGGGAACATTAAAAATGGCAGATAAGAACGAAGAAAAACGCTACAAACTTTGGAGAGAAATTGTCAAGATTGACGATAAAGAAGAAAGTCTTCAGACTCTAAAAAGACAATATGAACAGCAGCTAACTCACTTTCACTCAGAAATCCAGAGCATCCACCATCGTATGGCGACTCTATTGGCTCTCTCACCCAGTTCTCGTCAAATGATAGAGCAAATCGAAAGTGAAAATAGAACCATTCAGCGACAGGTCAACTCCTATGTAGATGAGGAACTGGATGAATTGGGAAAACAAACGAAGAAGGCTCGTCGAACTTTCGATGAAGCCAGAGAAGAACTGATATCGGAAAGGAATCGGCTACCATGGGAGTAAAATACAGCGCACAAGAATCACAAGAATTGATTCAGGCCATGACTAACAACCTCCAAGTCGCAAATGAAGTCACGGACCGCTTATCTAGTGGCTGTGATCACCTGATTTCCTCTTTAGACTCAGGTGAGCTGACAGGAGCAGCCTACACAGCTGGTAAAGGTCTCTTCACAGAGATTATCATCCCCAGCATCAAGAAGTTACAAGCAGCGATAGATGATATCCAACTAGAGTTGACTTCCTACAAAAATGCGGATGCTCAGATCTCAGGATATGGTGATTTGGACCTGGACCAACTCAAGGAACTGAAAAAATTGAGGGAAGAGCAGTTAGCTATCGTAGAAGCTCAGATTCAAGCGAGAGAGAACTGGCTAAATCAAATCAAAGACCTCTTTACACTGAATTGGGGGAAAGCCTTCTCTGAGAAGACCATCCTCTACAATACCAAATCTCAAATCGAGTCAGGTATTCAGGATTTGGAAGACAAGATTGAAAAACTAGAATTCTTTGTCTCACAGGTTTCCCAGTATTTCAGTGATAGCCTAGAAGTCCTTAGCTTAGCGATTCAAGGAGCTACGCAACTAAGTAAAATCATTGTCGATAGTGATGGCAACTACTATGCGGACGGTCTGGACATGCGCTGGGTGCAAAAGATGAAGGATGTGAAGATTGTTTCGCATGCCAAAAGAGATTTTCAAGACTCTGAAACTCGTGCAATCAATAAAGCATCAAGGGATATGATGTTATCAGAAGATGGTGATGCCTACTATCGTGCCGAATTAAAGAAGCGCTTAAAAGGTCACGACAAGTCCGAATGGGATAAAATAATTGACGACTACAATCACAC
>NZ_AJQY01000051.1:0-6766 GCF_000296875.1 Streptococcus sp. GMD1S
AGCTTTTCAACTCTTTCTATTATACCTACTTTTTTACCTTTGTCAAGGACTTTTTTTCCTCTTTATCGAAATTCTGAAAAGATAAGGGAAAGTTCTCTCAGGAGAGCTTTACGTCCTCTAAAGACTTCTCCTCCCATTAGACGGTCTATTAACTCTTGTTTTTCCATACTCTGCTTTGATTTGTAATTCTTTAGAAGTTCGTGAAAGAGATAATAATCGTCCAGCCTGAGTCCTTTTTCTCCTAGACGATGACTAATCTCACTCACCTCTTCATAGGGTTCTTTGTCAAAACGGCGCTTGTGGCTTTCCTGTTTACGGATGTAATCTAGGATACGATTTCTAAACTTTGTTTTAAAGCAGACATAAAGTCGATGGCGCTCCCCCTCTAGTAACTCTGGGTTGCAACTCACCAGCTCATACAGACATAACATGCCTTCCTGATCCCAGTCCTCTTTCTCCCACAGATGCAAATGATAATCTTTGCGACACTTATGGACGATTCCCTTACTTTCTTCGTATAAATCTTTTAGATTCATAGACCTCTCCTTTC
Organism: Streptococcus sp. GMD1S; assembly: GCF_000296875.1. GTDB lineage: Bacteria > Bacillota > Bacilli > Lactobacillales > Streptococcaceae > Streptococcus. Next base: position 551 of record NZ_AJQY01000051.1, read on the forward strand.
TGCATTTAGTTTAGCAAAATGCGCGAGCCACTGGGTCTACTTCCTCTATTCTATACTTCTTCCTCCCCCAACGGCACATAAAAAGAGAGGCAAAGCCTCTCTGGGGTTATAATTCTGCAATTTGGTTGAGATTCACTTCTGCAATCGTATCATTACCAAACATAGAGATAATCATCTTCACTTTGTTGTTATCAATTTCAGTAATTTTACCTGTGTAGTCTGCAAAAGCGCCATCAATGATGCGGACTGTCTGGCCAACTTCAACATCAATATCGAACTCTTGAACAGTTTGTCCCATTGAAACCAGAATATCACGGATTTCTTGTTCCAAAAGTGGAGTTGGTTTTGATCTGTTACCGTGTGAGCCGACGAATCCTGTTACGTTAGGTGTGTTTCGAACGACGAACCATGCTTCATCGGTCATGACCATTTCTACAAGGACATAACCTGGAAAGCGATTCTCTTCAACTTCCTTTTTCTTTCCATTTTTCTCAACTTGCACGGTTTGTGTTGGAATCTCAACACGTAGAATATTATCCAACATGTTATATGTTTGCGCACGTTGCAATAGATTTTCTTTTACCTTATTTTCATAGCCAGAATAAGTTTGTAGAACAAACCATCCCTTGTCAAAACTATCCATGATATTTCCTTTCATACATATGATAGAAGAAAGTTAGCAGAACTTCTCCACTTTTCTTCTAAAAAATGTTAATAAATCGAATCAAACCTGATACAATCAACTGGTCAAAAATGTAAATGATGACCACAAAGAAGGCTGTGTATTCCATAATAGAGCGAAAATCTCTCCAGCTTTCTTTGCGAGTTGGCCAAGTTGTTTCTTTAAGAAGTTTAAAAATATCCTTAATAAAGCCCATCGTTCTCTCCTATCTCGTTTCTCTATGTGTCGTATATTTTCCACAATGTTTACAAAATTTATTTACTTCTAGTCGTGTTGGCTTGGGGTTCCCACTAATTTTGATTGAATAATTCCTTGAACCACAAACTGCACAAGCTAGGCTTGCTTTTTTTAGTGCCATAACGCCTCCATCTTATCTATTATAACAAGAAACCTAGGCTTTGACAAGCCTCTTAACGAAATAGATTAAGGATTGAGTCCCATATTGTCTGGGCTTTTTCTTTTATTTTAGCTTCTGAAATCGCACGACCTGCTTCATCTACAAGATTTTGTGCACGACTACGAATATCTCCTATTGGGTCCTCAGACTGGTTTGTCTCATTTTCAACAACCTGCTTTTTCGTATTTTCTGGTTCAATACCATTTTGTTTATAAGCATTCTCAACTGTAAAAGTGCTACCTGTAGTGTAAGGTAAAATGGTATTAGCCATACTTCTAAAGACATGGGCTGCTCCATTGGAGGTCGAACCTGCTAGATAATGGTTCTCATCTGTTGTTGGGAAACCGAGCCAGTGGCTGATTACCACATCCGGAGTATAGCCGATCACCCACTGGTCACTGGTATATTCTGGGTTGAAAACAGCTTCAGTCGTACCTGTTTTACCAGCCATAACATAATCTGCCGGTGACGAACTAATTCCTGTACCATTGGTAAATGTTCCTAGCATCATGCTGGTCATTTTATCGGCTACCGACTTATCAATCACTCGTTTTTGGGAGTTTTTATGACTCTTGATGATCTGGCCGCTGGCATTTTCAATACGAGTGATGAAATGTGCTTCAGGCATCAAACCTCCATTAGCAAAGGCTGCATAGGCTTGCGCCATCTGGAGAGGATTCGTTTCCACACCTCCACCAAGAGCAACTCCAAGAACTCGGTCAACTTTTTCCATATTCAGACCAAATCTCTCCCCAGCGTCAAAAGCTTTGTCAATACCTAATTCATTTACAGTCGCAACAGCTGGCAGGTTGAGTGATTCCGCCAAGGCCTGATACATAGGTACTTCTGGAGATGTCTTAATACCTGCATAGTTGTCTACTTGATAACTGTTGTACTGCATCGTATGATTATCCAGTTGCTTGTTCAAGGCCCACCCTGCTTCTACTGCGGGTGTATAAACGACTAAAGGTTTAATGGTTGAGCCTGGGCTACGCTTAGACTGAGTGGCATAGTTGAAATTGCGAAAGCCTGGTTTGTCATCACCAGCTACACGACCAACAACTCCACGCACTCCACCTGTTTTAGGCTCTAGAGCAACACTACCTGATTCGGCATGCGTTCCGTCTTCTGCTGTTGGAAATAGCGAAGTGTTTTCGTAAATAACCTGCATGTTTGCTTGGTAGTTTTGGTCAAGCTCTGTATAGATGCGATAGCCGTTGTTGACAATCTCTTCTTCTGTGAGATTGTACTTGGAAACTGCTTCGTTGACAACTGCATCAAAATAGGACGGGTAACGATAATCTGAAACCTTGCCTTCATACTTATCTTGCAGTTGAGAAGACATATCTACTCCAGCCGCTTCGGTTTCTTGATTTTTATCAATATAGCCCGCTGCAACCATATTTTGCAAAACAGTATCCCTACGGTTGGTCGAAGTTTCAACAGAATTTAATGGATTATACAATTCTGGTCCCTTGAGCATCCCTGCTAGAGTGGCCGCCTGATCAAGCGTTAGTTGTGAAGCCGATACACCAAAATATTTCTTACTTGCATCTTCAACGCCCCATACTCCATTTCCAAAGTAGGCGTTATTGAGGTACATAGTAAGGATTTGCTCCTTGCTGTATTTCTTTGTCAACTCTAAGGCAAGGAAAAACTCCTTGGCCTTCCGTTCAACGGTTTGGTCCTGAGACAGATAAGCATTTTTCGCCAACTGTTGAGTGATGGTGGACCCCCCTCCAGAACGACCCGCTGTAAGGATGGCTAGAAAGAAACGACCGTAGTTAATCCCATCATTTTTATAAAAAGAACGGTCCTCTGTCGCGACGACAGCATTCTGCAAGTCTTTACTAATATCTGTCAGTTCAACATAGGTTCCCTTTTGACCCGATAGGGCTCCTGCCTCTTTTTCTTCGCGGTCAAAAATCAGAGTTCGTGTTTTCAAAGCATTCTGCAAATCATTGACATTGGTAGACTTGGCTATCGCAAACAAGTAGGTTCCTACCAGTAAACCAGCACTTAACCCTAAAATGATGACGATTTTTGTCAGATGATAACGGCGCCAAAATTTCCGAATTGGGCCTACTTGGGACAATTTTTTTCTATCGCTCCGTGAACGACGCATGCTAGTCGAATCAGACTCCGCTGATTCATTCGTTTCTTTTTTAAAGAGAGAAAGAAACTTCTCAAATAATTTATCTAATTTCATGCGTTTATTTTATCATCTTCACCATAGGAACTCAAGAATTTAGCTACTCCCTATCCAAATAGGGCTTTTTTTGTTACAATATCTGTATGCAATTCACATTTACATTACCCGAATCCTTGCCACAAATGACGGTCAAACAATTTCTAGAGGAACAACTCCTTATCCCTAGAAAAATCCGCCATTTTTTGAGAATAAAGAAGAACATCTTAATGAACCACAAAGAAGTTCACTGGAACGAGATGGTCAAACCAGGTGACATTTGCCAGTTGACTTTTGACGAGGAAGATTATCCCCCAAAAGAAATCCTTTGGGGCAATCCAGACCTCGTTCAAGAGGTTTATCAAGACCAACATCTCATTATCGTCAACAAGCCAGAGGGAATGAAAACTCACGGAAATCAACCTGGTGAAATTGCCCTTCTCAATCATGTCTCTGCCTATGTTGGCCAAACCTGCTATGTCGTTCATCGTCTGGACATGGAAACAAGCGGTTTAGTGCTTTTTGCTAAAAATCCTTTTATCTTACCCATTCTCAATCATTTGTTGGAAAAAAAGGAAATCGTTCGTGAGTACTGGGCACTTATAGAAGGGCGAGTAGAGAGTAAAGAACTTATCTTCCGAGATAAAATCGGCCGTGATCGCCACGATCGTAGAAAAAGAATAGTTGATGCAAAAAATGGACAATATGCTGAAACGCATATCAGTCGATTAAAGCAATTTCCAAATCAGACTACCCTTGTCCGTTGCAAACTAAAGACCGGTCGAACGCATCAGATTCGTGTTCACCTTTCTCATCATAAGTACCCTATCCTGGGCGATCCTCTCTATAACTCTAGATCAAAAGTAAGCAGGCTCATGCTCCATGCCTTTCGACTTTCCTTTACCCATCCACTTACCTTAGAAAAATTGAGTTTTACTGCCCTCTCGGATACTTTCGAAACAGAATTAAAACAAAATGGATGACACTATCATCCATTTTTCTATACAAAAAAGCAAGACCAGAAGGCCTTGCTTTTATCGACTCAAGAATTATTTAGCGATTTTTGCAAAGTATTCAAGAGTACGTACAAGTTGTGCAGTGTATGACATTTCGTTGTCGTACCATGATACAACTTTAACCAATTGTTTACCATCAACGTCAAGAACTTTAGTTTGAGTTGCGTCAAACAATGAACCGTAAGACATACCTACGATATCTGAAGATACGATTGGATCTTCTGTGTAACCGTATGATTCGTTTGAAGCTGCTTTCATAGCTGCGTTCACTTCATCAACAGTAACGTTCTTTTCAAGAACTGCTACCAATTCAGTAACTGATCCAGTTGGAGTTGGAACACGTTGTGCAGATCCGTCAAGTTTACCGTTCAATTCTGGGATTACAAGACCGATAGCTTTAGCAGCACCAGTTGAGTTAGGAACGATGTTTGCAGCACCAGCGCGAGCACGGCGAAGGTCACCACCACGGTGTGGTCCGTCAAGGATCATTTGGTCACCAGTGTAAGCGTGGATAGTAGTCATCAATCCTTCTACAACACCGAAGTTGTCTTGAAGAGCTTTAGCCATTGGAGCCAAGCAGTTTGTAGTACATGAAGCACCTGAAATAACTGTTTCAGTACCGTCAAGAACGTCGTGGTTAGTGTTGAATACAACTGTTTTAACGTCGTTTCCACCAGGAGCAGTGATAACAACTTTCTTAGCTCCACCTTTAAGGTGTTTTTCAGCTGCATCTTTCTTAGCAAAGAAACCAGTTGCTTCAAGAACGATTTCTACACCGTCAGTAGCCCAGTCGATTTGTTCTGGATCACGTTCAGCAGAAACTTTAACGAATTTACCGTTAACTTCGAATCCACCTTCTTTAACTTCTACAGTACCGTCGAAACGACCTTGAGTTGTGTCGTATTTCAACAAGTGAGCAAGCATAACTGGATCTGTAAGGTCGTTGATGCGAGTAACTTCAACACCTTCTACGTTTTGGATACGGCGGAAAGCAAGACGACCGATACGGCCGAAACCGTTAATACCAACTTTAACTACCATTAGTGATTTCCTCCTTATGAAAATCATGAAAATTTTATTGTGAAAAGAGTAACTTGAATCACTACAAATCACCTTTCAACAAACCTATTATATAACTATTTGAGTTTAATTGCAAGTATGGGCGTTGATTTTCTCTCCTGCTTTTCTACTTTTTCTCCCCCTTTTCATTCATCTATTCTTTTATTTTCAAAGCATATCTCTAGAATCTTTTATAATATCTGCATATTTTCTTCATTTCAAGGTAAAACTCCGATTTCAACTCTTTCAGAGTTTACAAAAAAAGAGACAGGATCACTCCTGCCTCTAGGCTGATAAACGATTATTTACGACGTCCTGGACGTTCTGCATAACCATAGTAAGCATCTGCCATGATTTCTTCCATGTCAGCTACCATTGGCAAGCGTGGGTTCGCAGGAGAACATTGGTCTTCATAAGCAAGCAAGGCAATTTCATGCAAGCTGTCTTTCCAAGCTTTTTCATCGATTCCAAAGCCTTTGAAGTTCATTGTGATTCCAACTGCTTCACCAAGATCGTAAACTGCTTTGGCATACGCTTCAACCGCTTCTTCTGGAGTTGAGTGAGGCAATCCAAGCATTCTAGCAATATCTTGGAATTTTTCATCAGCTTTCCAGTAGTTGTACTTAGGCCATGTAGTCGTCTTAGATGGGCGAGTACCATTGTAACGGATAACGTATGGAAGCAAGATTGCGTTTGTACGTCCGTGAACAGTATGGTGAACCGCACCGATCTTGTGGGCCATTGAGTGGCTCATACCAAGGAAGGCATTGGCAAAGGCCATACCAGCCATTGTAGATGCATTGTGCATTTTTTCGCGAGCTTCTGGATCAGCTGTCTTAACAGATTTTTCCAACCATTCAAACACAAGTTTGAT
>NZ_AJQY01000052.1:0-6296 GCF_000296875.1 Streptococcus sp. GMD1S
TCAATCCAACCTGTTTTCTTACATACGTTACAGCCTTCTCCACCACACTTGAAGCAAGAAACATCCACTTCAACAGATGGCTCTGTGAATGGGAAATACGATGGACGCAAACGAATTTGGCGCTCTTCACCAAACATTTTTTGCACAATCAACTGAAGGGTTCCTTGAAGATCTGCCATAGAGATGTTTTTCCCAACAACCAAGCCTTCGATTTGGTGGAATTGGTGACTGTGGGTCGCATCGTCCGTGTCACGACGGAACACACGCCCTGGTGAGATCATTTTCAAAGGACCTTTTGAAAAATCATGAGCATCCATCGCACGCGCCTGAACTGGAGACGTGTGAGTACGAAGCAAGATTTCTTCTGTGATGTAGAAAGTATCCTGCATATCGCGAGCTGGGTGATCTTTTGGAAGGTTCATACGCTCGAAGTTGTAGTAGTCTTGCTCCACTTCAAAACCATCCACGACTTGGTAACCCATCCCAATGAAAATATCTTCGATTTCTTCACTGGTTTGTGTCAAAACGTGACGGTGACCAGTCGCAACTGGGCGACCTGGAAGTGTCACATCGATGCTCTCACTTGCTAGTTGAGCTTCTACTTTCTTTTCTTCCAAGAGCTTAGCTGTTTCTTCAAAAGCAGCTGTCAAGACATCACGCGCTTCATTGACGTGTTTCCCGATGATTGGACGCATATCAGCAGAGACATCTTTCATCCCTTTGAGGATTTCAGTAAGCGACCCTTTTTTACCAAGGACAGAGACACGCAAGTCCTGCATCTCTTTTTCATTTTCAGCAGTAATCTGCTTCAAGCTAGCCAGCGTTTCTTCGCGAAGCGCTTTTAATTGTTCTTCAATAGTTGACATAATTCCTCCATCAGTCCCTCGTAGATAAAAAGAAAACCACATGCCAAAAACTCCACTCGGAGCGTTGACACGCGGTACCATCCGTTTTCATCTGACAAGTCAGACCTTCATTTCTAAATCCATGCGCAAGTGAATTCACCCAGCTTTCATATAGAGAACTTGCAGTCACGGCTCTCCTCCCTGATATACTTCCCTTGAGTTACTAGTCTTGCGGATTCCTATTCAATTACTACTTAGTTTATCAGATTTTTAGTTAAAAAACAAGTTAGATTAGACTAATTTCAATATAAAAAGGAACAAGACACAATGCATTACCTATTTGTAGGATCTGTTTCACCTGCTTTCCTTTTCAATAAAAGAGTTGCTGCTTGATTAAAACCATCACACCAGTTATACCATTTTGCTTCATACTCATCTTGAGATACGATATGATTTTTTAAATCCAGAACAGAGTAAATCTTTCTTTCCTCACAAGCTTGCGCATAGAGATAATACAGTTCATCGCCACCATCTCTATCCCACTTAGCAGAAATCGTATCCCTACCTGCCAATAAAGCCTGATAAGCCCTGTGATGCCCGTCTGTAATCAACAAGCAGTCTCCGAATGCAAGAACACTGATTGGAGCAACATTGATTATTTCTACCGACTGATAAAGCATCTGGATATCTTGTAACTTCTTTTCTGATAAGTATAGTTGAGTCGGATGGAGATCTGTTATATTGACTTTCATTTCTTTTTCCTCAAAGGAATTTGATGCTCACTTCTGCTTGCCTTTAAATCGCCATTGGAAGCGAAGCTTGTCATAGAAAGGAAATTCGATAAACAAGACCCCCAAACCCACACAGAAACTGGCAAGAACATCTGATGGGTAGTGAACTCCCAGATAGACCCGAGATAGCAACACACTGACTAGGTAGAAGCCAAGGACGATTTGCACAATTTTTTTCCAAACCGGATCTTTAATCCGTTGACTGAGAATGACAATCAAAGTCCCTACCATCAGAGTCACTGCCAGAGAATGGCCACTTGGAAAAGAAAATCCCCTCTCCTCTACCAAGTGTAAAATAGCTGGCCGTGGGCGCTGGTAGATATTTTTAAAGGTCACGATTAAAAGACCGGCTAAGGCTAGATTACCCGCCATGAAGTAGCTTTCTATCTTCCACTGCTTACGATAAAAGATAAAGGCTGCAATGGCAACCCAGGTAATGATTACTGGGATATCAATCAAATGCGTAAGGGCTCGGAACAGAACTGTCAAATAATCTGGCAAGTCCCCACGAAGAACAGTCTGAAGCGGTTGATCAAAACCGACCAGCGTTTCGGGGTAAAACTTGACCATATAGCCAAGAAGGACGAAAAGTAAAAGGGCAAAACTGCCCTTCATTAAAAATGTTTGTTTATCTCTCATAATATTTTAAGGTTGGTTTCAAGAGGACGTATAACAACCAGAATGAAACGGAAAAGATTACACCCTCAATCAAGTTGAAAGGTAATACCATGGTCATCAAGTAGTTAGAAAGTCCTATAATTTCTCTAATATCAAAGTTGGCAAACTGCGCGTATAAAGGAACCGCATAGACATAGTTGAGAACCAACATGGCAGAAGTCAATCCAATAGTTCCCGCTAGAGATGCCAGTAGAAAACGAAGAGTGCTACGTTCCTTTTTCCAAATCAAACCAAAAGCGATAACAAAAACTCCCAAGGCTACGATATTCATTGGCAACCCAATGTAAGTGTTCACTCCTTGGCTATTCAGAAGCAACTTCAAGAGTGATCGTAGCAAGAGAATCCCGAGAGCAGCAGGCAAATCCATCACTACCAAGCCCACAAGGACTGGCAAGATACTAAACTCGATCTTGAGGAAGGTCGCCGCTGGCAAGAGCGGAAAGTCAAAGTACATCAGCACAAATGAAATGGCTGATAAAATCGCAATGGTCGAAATTCGACGTGTGTTTGTCATAACAGGTTCCTCCAATTTTCTATAAAATCAGAAGAAGTTGGAAAGGATTCCTCTATCTATTCTCACTTTTTATATCCCAAAAGTTCCCTCTCACTCTTTTGAGCAAGCGGTTGCAATTCATCTATAAACTCATTAGAACAGACAAAGCCATTCTTTCGTCTTCTCCCATCCAGACTATACTGTCGGTTGTGGAATCGCACCACATCAGCTTGCGCTCGCGGACTTCTTTAACTAAGATATTTTGGATTAATCTAGGCGTCGCAGTCGAAGATAATACTTAAGTATATCGAGACAAGACAACGAAGAGAAAGCCAAAATAGCTAGTTAAAGTCACCGCCGGTCGGGAATCTCACCCAGCCCTGAAGACCTTTTAATCATAACAAAAAACGCTTGCAAGTGCAAGCATTTTGATTATTTCAATTTATCTGCTTCATAGGTGTGAACAAGCTCAAGACCTGCAAAATTCTGCTGACGGAGCGCTTCATAGACAATCATGCATACGGTATTGGAAACATTGAGGCTGCGAACATGCTCATCGTTCATAGGAATACGGAGAGCTTTCTCAGGATGTTCTCGCATAAAGTCCTCAGGCAAGCCCTTGTCTTCACGTCCAAAGAGAAAATAATGATCCCAACCACTTGCCAAATCTGCTTCAGAATAGACCTTTTCCGCAAATTTTGAAATCAGATAGAGTTTACCCTTCATCTGAGACATGAAATCTTCCAAACTGTCATAAAAATAAATCTCAAGCTTATCCCAGTAGTCCAAACCAGCCCGCTTCATCTTCCGATCATCAATCGGAAATCCCATCGGTTTGATGATGTGGAGGGGAGAATTGGTCGCAGCGCAAGTACGCGCAATGTTACCTGTATTTTGTGGAATCTGAGGTTCAAATAATACAATGTGATTTGTCATTACGGGTTTCCTTTTATCATTGCAAAAAAATAGCCACACTGCCCGGAGTCAAGCTCAGCAAACAGCGTGGTTAAGGCATCGTTAACTTACCTCACAACAGGTTTGAAGTAAATCAGCGAAACTACTTTCTTAGTATAACACTTTCAGAATCATTGTCAATAGAAATGACTTGATTTTTTTACTTTTTTTGATGATATTTTCATGTTTGGTCATTCCCTTTCTGAAAAGGTATAGTAAAAGAGCCAAATCACTTCAAATCGGAGACATCGTTATAGAAATTAAGCAAATGTATCTTCAAAACGTGAAAAAGGCCTTTCTTCCCTTAAAAATCGCCTTAGCAAGTGCATTTTTTGCTAAAAAAGGGTATGATAGTTACATCATGAAAAAGTAGGTTTTTTATATGAAAATTGTCCTCGTTGGTGGAGGGAAAGTTGGTTTCGCCCTCTGTCGTTCACTGGTTGCAGAAAACCATGACGTTGTCCTCATCGAACAAGATGAGGCTGTCCTCAATCACATTGTCAGTCGCTATGATATCATAGGTCTCCTTGGAAATGGTGCTGACTTTGCCATCTTGGAGCAAGCCGGTGTTCAAGAGTGCGATATCTTTATCGCCCTAACCGAACACGATGAAGTGAATATGATTTCAGCGGTACTTGCTAAAAAAATGGGGGCTAAAGAAACCATCGTTCGGGTGCGAAATCCTGAATACTCTAATGCCTATTTTAAAGAGAAAAATATTCTTGGATTTTCACTTATCGTTAATCCAGAACTCCTAGCAGCGCGTGCGATCTCAAATATCATTGATTTCCCTAATGCCCTCTCTGTCGAACGATTTGCTGGAGGTCGGGTCAGTCTCATGGAGTTTGTTGTCAAGGATTCTAGCGGTCTTTGTCAAATGCCAATCTCAGACTTCCGTAAAAAGTTTGGCAATATCATTGTCTGTGCTATGGAGAGAGATCATCAACTGATGATTCCAAGTGGTGATGTTACTATCCAAGACAAGGATAGGATTTTTGTTACGGGAAATCGTGTAGATATGATGCTTTTCCATAACTATTTTAAATCTCGCGCAGTTAAAAGCTTACTTATCGTTGGAGCTGGAAAGATTGCTTATTATCTACTAGGGATTTTAAAAGACAGTCGCATTGATACCAAGGTCATCGAGATCAATCCTGAAAGAGCTCGTTTCTTCAGTGAAAAGTTCCCCAATCTCTATATTGTCCAAGGAGATGGAACTGCAAAAGACATTTTGCTGGAAGAAAGTGCTCCCCACTATGACGCAGTCGCAACCTTGACTGGAGTTGATGAGGAAAATATCATCACTTCTATGTTTCTTGACCGTGTTGGCGTCCATAAGAATATCACCAAGGTCAACCGAACAAGCCTTCTAGAGATTATCCACGCACCTGATTTTTCAAGTATCATCACACCAAAAAGCATCGCAGTAGATACCATTATGCACTTTATCCGTGGTCGAGTAAACGCTCAGTACTCAGACCTTCAAGCCATGCACCATCTAGCAAACGGTCAAATTGAAACTCTCCAATTCCAAATCAAGGAAGCTAATAAAATGACTGCCAAACCTCTATCACAGTTGAAATTGAAAAAAGAGGTTCTCATCGCAGCCATTATCCGAAAAGGAAAAACAATCTTCCCTACTGGAGAGGATATACTTGAGGTGGGAGACAAGTTACTCGTGACGACCTTATTGCCAAACATCACCAAAATCTATGATTTGATTGAGAGGTAAAAAATGAATAAAAGTATGATTCGTTACCTCCTCTCAAAACTTCTCTTGATTGAGGCTGTTCTTCTCCTAGTCCCTGTTAGTGTAGCGATCTATTACCAAGAATCCAATCAAGTATTTATCGCTCTCTTTTCTACGATTGGCATTTTAGTCCTTCTCGGTGGTCTAGGCGTTTTACGGAAACCGAAAAATCAACGGATTTATGCCAAGGAAGGGGTCTTAATTGTTGCCCTCTGTTGGATTTTATGGTCTTTCTTTGGCGGCCTCCCCTTTGTCTTTTCAGGACAAATCCCCAGCGTCATCGATGCCTTCTTTGAAATCAGTTCTGGATTTACGACTACAGGAGCAACTATTCTGAACGATGTTTCCGTTCTCACTCGTTCCCTCCTCTTCTGGCGAAGTTTCACCCACTTGATCGGAGGGATGGGGGTACTCGTCTTTGCACTTGCCATTATGGACAATGCCAAGAATAGCCACTTGGAGGTGATGAAGGCTGAGGTCCCTGGACCTGTCTTTGGCAAGGTCGTATCCAAGCTAAAAAACACTGCCCAGATTCTCTATCTGCTTTATCTGGCTCTCTTCTCCCTTTTTGTGGTTATCTACTATCTAGCAGGCATGCCTCTCTATGATAGTTTTGTCATCGCTATGGGAACGGCAGGAACTGGGGGCTTTACCGTCTATAACGACGGAATTGCCCACTATGGTAGCTCGCTCATCACCTATCTAGTTAGTATCGGAGTTCTGGTTTTTGGAGTTAACTTCAATCTCTACTACTACCTCATGCTCCGTCGGGTTAAGGCTTTCTT
>NZ_AJQY01000053.1:0-6131 GCF_000296875.1 Streptococcus sp. GMD1S
CTCCACATCTGGCAGTGGAAACCATACTTGTCTGCAATATCCAGCACGCGCTCCAAATGTTGACACATGAGGAGACTACGGTCCACAACACCGTTTAAGATGAGATAGCGACCCAAACCAACCAAGTGGGCTTCGTCCATGCCGATATTAACCTTGCGTGTTTGTAGTTTAGACAAAGTCGCAAACATGCCGTCGATTAGGTCGTAAACTTTTTCTTCGCCGATGAGGAGAATGTCCTCTACATCACGAAGTTGCTGGACTTCTTTAACACCCCATTTAACAAAGGCTGATAAGTGAGCCAAGGTCTGGATACATGGTACAAAGGTCATATCAAACTGCTGGGCGTAGGCTTCGATTTCCTGTAATTCTTCAGCTGAATAAGCCCCGCGGAAATAACCAAAATAAGGTTGCCCTTCAATCTGATAGGTATCTTCCATGTAGAGCTCAAAGGTTGAATAACCCATGAGAGCCAAAACTTCAATCATCTGCTTGGCTGATGCAACATTTAGAACCGCATTTCGCGAACAGTCAGCCATGTAGGCTAAATCTTCATAAGCCGCTTGCTCCTCAATCTCCACCTTATCACCTTCTTCTAAAGCTGTTGCGAGAACAGACAAGGCGCGATAGAGTTGGTGAGGTTTGCGATAAGTCAATTGATATTCTCCGCTCTCACCCTTGATAGAGATAGAGGCTTGGTCAGACTGAGCAACCGCCACTTCTACATCCGGTAGAGAAATGTGATTTTTTAAGACTTCGATAGCTTGGGCTTGTTTGGGACTAAGTCCTGTAAAACTTACCATTGGTTTTCCTCCTGTAACCAGTTGACAAGGGCACCGTATAGATTGGCATCTGCATGATAGGTGCAAGCTTGAATGACTGGAGCGATAGTATATTCTTCATATCTTTCCACAAAGGCGTCTACTGCTTTTTGAACGCCTTTGATAAAATCTGGGTTTTGACTGATAGAACCTCCCAGACTAATGACATCTGGGTCAATGAGATACTGGATATTGAGCAGGCCTTGAGCTAGGTTACGATTCATGCGCTCAATGGCTTCTTGGCAGAGGGCATTTCCTGCTGCAGCCTCTTGGTAAACCTTGCGTCCGTCCCAATCAGACTGACCAGATTTTTCAATGACGTAGCGAACCATGTTTCCTGTAGAAGCTAGTAGCGACCAGTTATTGAGTCTTTCTGCGGGCTCGATGGTTGTCATGTAGCCAAACTCACCGCCCAAACCATGACGACCACGGTGAAGCTTGCCATTGATAATCATAGCGCCACCAATTCCTGTACCAATCACGACACAGGCTGCATTTTCAATCTCAGGGTGAGCCAGTAATTCGCTGAGTCCAACACAGTTGGCATCATTTTCTAAATGAACAGGTAGTTTGTGATGAGCAAGGGCCTCATACCAAGAAAAACCATGGATGTAAGGAATGGCGCTAATTCCCTCAATCACTCCTGTTTCTTGATTAACTGCACCTGGCACACTCATAGCGATTCCGCTGTAGTCTTGTTCCGATAAGCGTTGGTCCAACCAAGCTAGCAAATCTTCCAGAGTTTCTGGAGTTGGGGTGCTGGTCTTATCTAAAATCTTTCCATCAGGAGTTAGACTAGCAAACTTAATGCCAGTCCCTCCGATATCAATCGTTGCAATGGTCATTACTTTCACCTGCAAAAAGGAGCGAATCAGCAGTTGGTTCTTACTTTTTCGCTCCTCCTTTCTGTTTATGTTTTCTTGTTGAAATTAAATTTCTTCTTTTTTGATCAATTCTGTACGAATTTCCTGTGGTGCCAATAGTCCTGAATGAACTGGATATGGGCGTTCCAACAAATCAAGAATGGTTTGTTGTTTTTCAGACACGCGAACATTTTCTTGACTCATATTGTAGTAACGAAGGACGTATCCTTCTTCATTTTCAGCAACTTTAAAGGCTGTTGGGCAGACTTGTGGCAAGTTCAGTGCCGGATGGTTAAAGAGGCTACCCGTTGCTGCAACGCTTCCCTCTTGTTTTGCAACTTGAAGAGCTGTAAATGGCACCTGGAAGGCTTTGGCACGACGGAAAGCTGAGAAGCGTTCCCCTGCTTGGTGACATTCTACTGCAAATTCAACTTCGATATCACGCAAGCACTGAGCTTCCGGTGTTGGGAAATAGCCCCAGTCACCGAGTTCGCCTGAAGCACGAAGAAGGGTTACAGCCATGGTGTCATCTCCAAGAATTTCGTATTCGTGCAATCCTTTATTGGATACTGTCACTCCTTTAACATCATCATACAAGCTGACAAAGGCTTGTTGGTGTTGTGGATTTTCAGGATTTTCCCAAGAAGCTGCTGGTTTATTTGGTCTTGTCACAACTTCATAGATGCTTTCGGAATCATTGCTTGGACGAGTGTTATGAGTTTTTACTAAGAGACGAATGCGGTGGTCTTTGGCTGTATTAGTAAAGCGAGTCTTGAAGCGAATCTGTGGATTGTCCACAAAGACAGTCATTTCTGTTTCAAGAGGAATGGTTGTCAACTCTTCTGAACGACCTGCATCTCGTTTCATGAACTCGATGATCCCTCTTTGTTCTGCATCCAATCTTTCATCTGCGCTAACTGGAATAGTCAAGTCATGTTTGAGCAAAACCTTAGCATAGCGAGCATTGTTTTCTAAGACTTCATAACCTTTCAGTTGAGCATAAATTGGTTCAGTTCCTTTTGGTTGGAAGTAAATGTACTCGTTACCAATATCTCCACGGTCCTCAAATTGGATGAAATCTTCGTAGGCTTCGTTTGTAGTCTTGTCATAGACTGTGATTCCTTCATCTACACTCACTGTCACGAATGGTGTATCAATGACTCCATTTTGGTAAATACCATCACGGTGATCTACTTGACCTTCGACCAATTGGAAGCTTGCCCAAGAAAGCGGAGCAAGGTGGACTGGGATTGTCACGCGCACTTGGCGTGCAATATATGGTTGGCGGAATTTATCCTTTGGCAAAGTATAGCCAAAACTTGCTCCCAAGTCTTCAATCTTGGCTTCAATGACATGACCATCCAAATCTTCAACATGATACTCTGGCAAGGTTAAGGCTGCCATTTTCTTGAAGCCCTCTGTCGGGTGCAATTCCTTAAATGGACAGACCGCTACATCGACAATCGTGCTGACGGTATCTACTTTATCATGCAAAGCTGTATTGATAACAGTGAAAAGATGCTCACTTTGTGCATTTTGGGTAGCCAACTTGCCCTTCCATTCGTTAAGAAGATTAGTCTTAACAAAATTCCCGACTTGATTAACCTTTGCAAAACGAGTTTCCATTTCACGGTGAACCTCGTCAATACTACAGCCACAGATACTATCGTGCGGTGCATTTTGCAGAAGTACTTTCCAAGCATAGGTCAATTGATCCTTGTGGTTATGTCCACCAGTGATAATGGTTAATGGTTCCACGACCTGCTCTAACAAGTTGCTATTTTCTTGGAAGGCTTGTTTGAGGTAAACGCGTGAAGAAGAAGTATTGGCAAGAGTATACCAACCATCCGTTTCCTGACTGGTTAACTCACCTGTGACCGTTGATAATTGTTCAGGAAGGGCACTTTCCAGTGCTTGGACATATTCGTCAAATGAGCTATGAATAAAGGTCACGTCAGGGAAGAGTTCGTTTGCCACACGAATGGCTTCGCTCAGATTTCTCTGAACAGGCTGGTGGTCACAGCCGTTCATCATCAACCATTGGTTGGTTGATGCATAATCACGGACGTCTGCTAATTTTTGCTTCCAGAAAGCCAAAGCCTCGTCTTTATCCACTGGAATTTCATTCCCGTTACTGTACCAATTAGCAAAAAGAATACCGAGTACACGGCTACCATCAGCACCCTGCCAGTACATCTCAGAGAATTGAGACGTAAATTGCTCATCTTCAAGGACTTGGTTGTCAAAACCGATCGGTTTGACACCACGACCAAAGGCTGCTACGTGAATGCCTGATTTTTGAAGGATTTGAGGTGCTTGCCCCATATTCCCAAAGGTATCTGGGAAGTAACCAATCTGAGTAGATTTGCCCCATTTAGCGCATTCAGCCTGACCAATCAAGGTATTACGGACATTGGCTTCACTGGAGATCAAGTAATCATCCTGCAAGATGTAAAAAGGACCAATCTTGAGCTTGCCTTCGTCAATATAACGCTGCACCTTGTCACGGTTTTCAGGACGAATTTCTAAATAGTCATCGAGGACAATGGTTTGTCCATCCAAGTGGAAGCTCTTGAATTCAGGGTCATTTTCAAAAAGATCAAACAGATTGTCAAAAAGTTCCACCAACTGCATCCGGTGACTTTCAAAAGGTAGATACCACTCACGATCCCAGTGACTGTGAGAGATGATATGTACAACAACATTTTCCATGAGTAAAACCTCATTCTAACTTAAATTTAAAAATATATTTGTGATTCTTTCCTAGAATCAGTTGAGCGAAAACGTGCTCCTTATACTCAATGAAAATCAAAGAGCAAACTAGGAAGCTAGCTGCAGGTTGCTCAAAGCACTGCTTTGAGGTTGTAGATAGAACTGACGAAGTCAGTAACATATATACGGCAAGGTGAAGCTGACGTGGTTTGAATTTGATTTTCGAAGAGTATTAGCGAATATCTAGGTAATCCAAGACCAATTCGCAGAACATCATGTTGGCCCATGAGAACCATTCACGAGAGTAGAGAGTCGGATCGTCTACGTGGAAGCTTTCGTGCATGACACCTGTTCCACCATCGCAGGCAACGAGTTGATCTAGCAAATGTTTTTTCTCCGCCTTATCCGTCGTTGTCAATCCTTGGATAGATAGGGCAATCGGCCAGATATAACGATAGAAGGTATGAGAGCTTCCGAGACCGCTAGCGTATTCTCCTTGGTAGAAGTATGGATTTTCAGGGCTGAGAATGGTGCGACGAGTTGCTTGATACACTTCATCATCCACATCACAGTAACCAAGATATGGAGCAGCCAGTAGACTTGGGACGTTTGGATCATCCATGATGCTGGCATTTCCTAGACCATCCACTTCAAAGGCGTAAATCTTTTCGCCCTTGCTGTTGGTGGTGTAGGCATAGTTTTCGATCCCTTCTTGGATCTCTGCTTGCAGACGTTTAGCGTCTGCGATGACACTCTCGCTATCAGCTAGATTCAATTCTGCAAAGATTTCTTGGACATAACCCAAGACAACGACTGCAAACATATTGGATGGAATCAAGTAGCTATACTGACAACAATCATCACTTGGTCGGAAGGCTGACCAGGTCATTCCTGTCACGGCAAAGTCAGGTCCAAAGCCATCATTTACCAAAGTGTCTTCCTTACGGTCTGTATCACGAACAAAACGATAGGCAGAGTTGTTGTGATCTTGCTCTACCGTCCAGAGATGAAGGATTTCCTTAGTTGCTGTGACAAAAGTTTCATCAAACTGGCTGGTTTCGCCAGTCTCTTTCCATAGGAGATAAGCCAGCTGCAAAGGATAGCAAAGCGAGTCCACCTCATACTTGCGCTCCCAAATCCAACCATTAAGGTCTGTATGGTCGGTCTCGTGGTGGCCCTTCCAGTTTTCCTCAATGTTAAAGGAGTTGGCATACGGATCTTTGAGTACTAGGGTCATTTGACGCTTGACCAAACCTGCAATGGTCTGACGTAAGAGAGGATCTCTTTTAGCCACATGAAGGTAGGGTCTGAGTTGGGCAGTCGAATCCCGAAGCCACATGGCAGGAATATCTCCTGTGAGTACAAAGGTTGAACCATCTTCTAGGATCTCAACCGTATTGTCCAAGGTGTCTGTATAGCAACGCTCAAAGACATCCACCCACTCCGGATGGTCCTTAGCCCGCTCTGCTACTTCATCCAGCCATTCTCTAACAATTTCTTTCGAATAAATCATCGTGCAGTTTCCTCTTTCAAACAAGTTTCATGTTCAGTATATAGTTTTTGAGACAGAAAATACATACACAAATGATAGTCATTTTTCTACAAAATAGTTATCTTTGAAACTCCTTTTCTAAAGACCTCATTTTTCTGATATAATGTAGAAAAACAGCTAAAGGAAATACTATGAAACCACTACTTGAAACCATCGATACCCGCTTTGGGACTGCTAGCAAGCATG
>NZ_AJQY01000054.1:0-6091 GCF_000296875.1 Streptococcus sp. GMD1S
TCTTTCCATATGTTTCACTTTTCGAAAAGCGAGTATAGTATTTAAATCGAGTTTTAACCTGATAGGTTTTTCCAGCTATATTTTCACTATAGGTACCATGGATTATAAATCCTCCCACACTTGTATAGTTTTTCTCGTATTTTTCTAACTCAAACTGCCCTGTAAGACCGTAATTTTGATAAGAACGATGCACAGCTTGCTCAATCTCAGTTCGATTTGCATGGGCAAACAGCCCCCACATATCCATTAGAGAAAGAATAGGACTGAACACTGTGAAGATTACGATTGGGATCACTATGGATAAGCAACCTATTAATAGCCAATTTCTTTTCTTGGAATTCCCTTCAGATTTTTTAGCAGTTTTCTGTTTTCTTTTTAAGATTAGAATGAGCAAAACCAAGATTCCTAATACAAATAAAACCAATCTACACTCTCCTTTTATCGTGGATAGCTGTTAACAGGTGTATAGGAAGGAGGCTAACAGAAATACTCTTCTCACCTGCTAACTTATCCTGAAATCCATAAACTCGTCTGAAATGAGGAACAATCCTTATCCCATTATATCACATGAGCAATACCGTAAGAAGAAGAGAAAAGTAAAAAATGTCTTTGTTTATTATACTACAATATCAAAACAGCCCTTTCCTATAGAAACAAAGCTATATTTTGGTATCATAAATTTTGGCTTATAGCCACACAGACTTAGCTGTATGATGGGAAAATAACTAAAAAAACGAGGAGTTTCTTTAATGTCAAAGTAGCTCCTCATTTTTGATTTCTATTTAGTATTGTGATATTTTGCAATAATCTTTACAGATGCACATTATTTTGTTACACCCTTTTTAATTGTTGTTGCATTTTCATCAAGCCAACGTTGATAAATTTCGGCGAACCGTTCTTCTTCTTCATCACTATAGCCTTTATAAACCACTTTATCTACATCATCACGATTGAAGTAAAACAACTGTTCTGGGTTTAGTCCCATTGGATAAAAAGCAGCAGAATAGTCAAACAAAACATTTTCACCATTCTGTTCTATAGTAACCCCACGATTGAGAATCATTAGTTTTTGACTCCCCTCTTTTAAATAAACAATTGTTCCAATTGGCAAAATAGACATTTTCTTGTTTTCCTTTCAATTTATAATTTCTTTATTTCTACAATGCTATACGCCATCGTATTAGCATTCTTAAACTTTAAATGCATCATTCAACACCCAAACACTTTCTGAATGGATTGAATACCTGAATCAAAGTCTTTTCTAACTTCTCGGCATTCTGTATTTATAGTTCTTCAATTTCAGTTAATGTTAGTGTCTTATAATACTCTGGGATTTGTGGCATTCTCAGTATTACAAAAAACCACCACGAAATTATGCCATTTATAACCAATATAGCACTTTCATAACCACTGTCAAGTCCTATAAAAAATGCTAAACAAACCGTATTAATTCCAAGAGTAATATACCACCAATCAATCATTCGTTTCCCTTTGGGTTCAAAAACAAGTCGGCAGCGTTTGCTGTTTTGGGGAACTCTTGATTCAAACTTTCTTACCGCACTTTTTTCATAAAAGACAGCCATAAGATAAGACAAAAATACAGAGAAAGCAAATAGCACTACTTTCATTAAAATTTGCTGATTGATTCCCCAGCTAATAAAGGCATCTTTCATCAGTGTATGAGAGAAGCCCACAAGTGGCTGAATCATGATAACTAGAGCAGTAGATGCGCCTATTGGTGTCTTCGATTTTATTCTAAAACTATCATTAGATGGAGATAACTCAACCATTTCAGCAGTAACCTCTTTCGGAAGCGAACCGAAGAAATAGGATTTGCCTTTTATAGTGGTAGGATCTAAGATATAACTTTTATTCTTAAACTCAACGATTCTAAAAACTGCTATATTTGAATATTTAAATTTTAATTCCACATTTACCACCAAAACACTTTCTGAATTGATTTAATGCCTGAATCAAAGACCTCATTTAATTTCTCTAATTCCTTCAAATGTGACGTTTCTAATCTTATAAGCGGAAAGAATGGGAACCTTTCCAAATAAAAATGATAGAAGAAAAAATGAGATAATGCTATTAATAACGAGAACAATACCTTCTCCTCCATCATTAATAGACAAATAAAGTGCCAAACAAGCTATTATAGGAACAGTAAAAATATAGGCGTCAAAAACTTGCTTTCTTGCAGATATTGGTTTAAAAATCATCTCATATCTTCTACTAGAAGAAGGCAGTAAAGCTTTAACATTTTTACGTTCTTGCTCTCTTTTCAAATAAAAAATCAAGTAAGAGAATAGTATAGATGCGCAAAATACTACTAATTTTAAAATTATCTGTTGGCTAATATTGTACTCTTTAAAAAAAGTTTTCAATAAAGAATAAACAATCCATACAAGCGGTTGAACCATGATTGCCACATATGAAGCTTTAAACTTATTAATCGGGGTACTAAAATTGATATCCTCTCTATTTAGTTCCGCCATCTCAACCGTTAATTCCTCCGTTGGAACACCCCAATAGTAGAACTTAGGAGTCATTGAACTTGCATCTAATATGTATTTTTTCCCATTTAGTTCTACAAGTTGATGACAAAAATACTTCGTTTCTCTATAGTTAATTTCCAAATTTACCACCCAAACACTTTCTGAATTGATTTAATACCGGAATCAATACTATTTCCGACTTCCTTGATACCTGCATCAATTTTACTTCCAACTTCTTTGATACCTGAATCAATATTACTTCCTATTTCCTTAACACTTTTTTCAAGATTGTCGCCCATCTCGTTTGCTATATCTTTGATTCCAAGAAAATTGTAATTATATGCCAAAGTAGCAAGTGTTGCTGCAGCTACCCCAGCACCAATAGCCCAACCAATCGGACCTGTAGCTGCATATGCAGCTACACTTAAAATAGCCTCTGAACCGGTTGCAAAATATGCCGCCGCAAGTGTTGTTGCAGCTGCATCTACTGCTAATGTAGCGATTGCCGTAGTAGCAACAGTATGTGTAAAGGCACGTCCGGCATTCTCATTTTGCAGGTTGTTCAAAAAGTCCATCCCCATAAATATCGAACTGATCCCTGAAATCCCAAGAGAAGAATTGGTTCCTGGTATAGGGATATTAATTTCTGAAATCGTGAAATTCTTAAGTAGATTCGCAGCATTTGCTTTGAATAAAGCATCCGTATATCCTTTACTATTTGCAGAGTAGGTAATGTTTATATTACCAAACTTATCAGTAGTAGTAAAATACTTAAAGTACTCTGATAGTTTAGGATTCGTTGAACTTAACTTAGAAATTGTTTCTTTAGCAAGTTCTTCCAGAGATGTATCTCGGACAATTTCAAGAAACTCCCCTAGCCCGCTTAGGTCAACATTATTATTAACTTTACTCTCGACATATTTTCGTACAGCATCTTTAACATTCTCTGGTAACTCTTTACCAGGATACCGTTTTCCATACTCTGCAATTGCCTTTATATCTGTCTCATCTAATTCGGTTTCATTTTTAACTTTATCTACAACATTTTGATAATTTTGAATTACCTCAGAACGCTTCTTCCACTCATTATTAATATTATTAGCCCAAGGGGCTTGTCCCTCTATTTTAAAAGTTCCATCAAACTTTCCAAAGTCACCTGTAACTTGTTCGAAACCTTGAAGAACTAAGCTCTGTAAGCTTTCTGAATCCGAAAACTGGCCACTAGTCGAGCTCGCAAATGACTGTAACTTTTCTAATTTTTTTTGTAACTCATCTCGCTTACTCGTTGCATTTGAGATAATTTCTTGAACATTACTTTTATAAGTAGAATCGATGTTCTTCAAATCAGATAAACTGTTCAAAATAGCTTCTTGAGTCGAAATAGTTGTATTTTCTGCTTCAATTTGCTTTTGAAGTGTCTCCTCATCTAGACTTTCTTCACCGACTTGTGCATGGTAAAGAGTCGGTAGTTCACTCGCTTTTCCTCCCAGGCTCTCTGAAAAGAGGATAACTCCTCTCACTAGAGGAACCATTATATTTTCCGCATAGGACTTAGCACTATCATAGGCTTTACCTTTCAATTCTTCCTCTGAAATCAATTTATTAAAGGCAGTAATGACAGCGTCATAATAATTCGCACGGCTACTTAATACCGTATTCGCTGTGCTACCCTGCGAGTCTGCTGATCCTATGTCTACTTTAATACCCATTTTTCCCCTCCTTTTGCGATTCAAGACGGCGTTGTTGGAAAAGAAGTTCCTCTTTTTCGCCCTCTAGCTTACTCATTGCTTTTTTTAATTCTTCTTTCCTCTCGGTGATAAAATCATCCAGTAGCTGTTCATTCCTTTTTAACTTTTCTATATTTTCAAGGCGATCCATCTCATCTTTAACTGATAACGGATAATAGCCTAATTCTCTATATGGGATGAAGTTCGATTGGCAAAGATCTATAATCTCCGTCGCAACGGAAAGAAACTGATTTCTTTCTTCTTCTAGCTTGGATAAATTTGTTTGAATCTGTTGAACACTACATTGAATATCTTCTAATTTTCTTTTCTCCATCCTCACTCCTTAAATAAATTATTTTGAGGAACAAATGACGGATTTGAGTATGGAGAAGGTAGACTGGTTGTCCCATTATTTGGATTATTCTGCCACATTGTACTTATATTCTCATCTACTACTTCAAATTCATTTGCGACACTATGAATTAGTTTTACGAATTCACTTATTTTCGATTGAATATTTTTAGCAATAGATGCCTCATTTATAATCAATCTTCTTCCTACCGTATTAGCGGTATAATAGCTTGTCTTATCCCTAGTAACTGTACCGGCAGTTGTAATGCTATTGCTTGCTGATACAATTCCAGTTGCAATAGTACTTGCCTTGCCTTTTTCACTTTTTACTTGTCCCATGTTCAATAACCTTTTCAATTATCCTTTCTACTATCAAATCGTCAAAAGACCGGGTTGAATCTTAAGTATCAAAAAATAGTTTTACTTATTCTTACTAATTTTAAGTTTGATGACTTCTTTCCGAGAATGTAAATAAACCTGATCGAGATCTGGAGCCACATCTCTGTTATACATTCCTTTATCTAAGAAGGTTTGATCCATTAGGCGCATACCAAAGATGACCCATTGGACATTTGTTTTGAGGTATCTAGGAATTGGGTCGATGCTTGTCCCAATATAAGTATAATCAGTACCAATAATAAACCTCATCCCTACTCGATACCCATTCTCAAACATAAATTGAAGCTGTTGATCATTTAAATCGCTTTCGGATACTAGTGCTCTCATATTAGGTATAAAAATGATCCACTCAGATGATATGCCTTTTTCAAGACGGCGTTCTATTTCATAGATTAGCTGATTTCCTATGTCCGATAGTTCCTTTTTGCTTCCAACATAGGTTTTCACCTGGTCATTATATGCTTCATATTCTTGGAAAGCATCAATCAACATCATATGGACGTTAGGCATTCTAAGAATAGTTTTTAATAAATGATGCGTTATATTATCAAAAGCGTCTTCTGCATTTGACACATAAGCCATGTGTTTAAATTTGCTAAGAGAGATATTGACACTTCCAACCATTTCTAGTTCCAAACCGATAGGAATCTGATCATTCTCAATAGCCTCTTGTACATCAGGCAAATTCAAAAATTCTTCCATCGTCAACTCCTCTGGCACCATCGGGATGGCACTTGGGCGCTGGCCGGTCCAGGCTTCTTGGAGGGAAGCGACTTCCTGACGTAGGTTGTTGAGAACTTGGGTGTCATTGGCTCCATAAACTGGGAGTGCCAGCTGGATGACATCCACCTCTTCACGCTTCATAAGGGCACGTCCCTTGATATCTTCCATAGTCATAGCAAGTGGTGTAGAGCCCACGATTGCCCGCACTTCACCTGCCTCATTTTGTGGCAGGCTCAACTGGTGCTTGAAGTTCGAGTAGAGCTGAGCACGAAGGTTGGTTTGACGACCGGCTGTCATCAAGAGGTGAACCCCGATACTGAGACCTTCACGAGAGATACGCACCAAGAGCTTGAAGAGTTCCGCCTCATAGGCTTCTTCCTTGAAGGCTTCATA
>NZ_AJQY01000055.1:0-6046 GCF_000296875.1 Streptococcus sp. GMD1S
AACTTTATCGACAGAATGAGTCAAGGTTTTGTGGTGGATATGTTTCACCTAGACTTTATCAACTTTGCGATTTTCAATGTTGCTGACAGCTATTTGACAGTTGGTGTGATTGTTTTATTGATTGCAATGCTTAAAGAGGAAGTAAATGGAAATAAAAATTGAAACTGGTGGGCAACGTCTAGACAAGGCTCTGTCAGATCTGACAGAATTGTCACGCAGTCTCGCGAATGAACAAATCAAGGCTGGACAAGTTTTGGTGAATGGGCAAGTAAAGAAAGCCAAATACACTGTCCAAGAGGGGGATATCGTCACCTACCATGTGCCAGAACCGGAGGTTTTAGAGTATGTGGCTGAGGATATTCCGCTAGAAATCGTCTACCAAGATGAGGATGTAGCCGTTGTTAACAAACCTCAAGGGATGGTGGTTCATCCCAGCGCCGGTCATACTAGCGGAACCTTGGTCAATGCCCTCATGTACCATATCAAGGACTTGTCAGGTATCAATGGGGTTCTCCGACCGGGTATTGTTCATCGCATAGACAAGGACACGTCTGGTCTCCTTATGATTGCTAAGAATGATGAGGCCCACTTAGCACTCGCTCAAGAACTCAAGGATAAGAAGTCTCTCCGCAAATACTGGGCGATTGTTCATGGCAATCTTCCCAATGATCGTGGTGTGATTGAAGCTCCGATTGGTCGTAGTGAAAAAGATCGTAAGAAACAGGCAGTGACTGCTAAAGGGAAGCCAGCAGTGACTCGTTTTCAAGTCTTGGAACGCTTTGGAGATTATAGTTTGCTAGAGTTGCAACTGGAAACAGGGCGTACTCACCAAATCCGTGTTCATATGGCTTATATTGGCCATCCAGTCGCTGGTGATGAAGTCTATGGTCCTCGTAAGACACTGAAGGGACATGGGCAATTTCTCCATGCTAAGACTCTAGGCTTTACTCATCCGAGAACAGGTGAAACCTTGGAGTTCACAGCAGATATTCCAGAGATTTTTAAAGAAACGCTGGAAAGATTGCGTAAAACTGAGAATAGATAAAAGAGTTGAGATGCCTTGTCTCAACCTTTTTCATTTCAAGTCTTTTCCATTTTAAAGTATTCATGTTATAATGGATAAATATGAAGAATCGGAGTGAGAATATGAAGTACAAACGAATCGTCTTTAAGGTAGGGACTTCCTCCTTGACAAATGAAGACGGGAGTTTATCAAGGAGTAAAGTAAAGGCAATTACCCAGCAATTGGCTATGCTACATGAAGCTGGACATGAGTTGATTTTAGTGTCATCTGGGGCAGTTGCCGCTGGATTTGGAGCTTTGGGTTTTAAAAAACGTCCGACCAAGATTGCAGATAAACAAGCTTCGGCTGCAGTTGGTCAGGGACTTTTGTTGGAGGAATACACAACCAACCTCCTCATGCGCCAGATCGTTTCTGCACAAATCTTGCTGACACAGGATGATTTTGTAGATAAGCGTCGCTATAAGAATGCCCACCAGGCCTTGTCTGTATTGCTTCATCGTGGTGCAATCCCCATCATCAACGAGAATGACAGTGTCGTTATTGATGAGCTCAAGGTGGGTGATAATGACACTCTGAGTGCCCAGGTAGCGGCGATGGTCCAAGCAGACCTTTTAGTTCTCTTGACGGATGTGGACGGTCTCTATACCGGAAATCCCAACTCAGATCCAACAGCCAAACGTTTGGAGAAAATCGAGACTATCAATCGTGAGATTATTGATATGGCTGGTGGAGCAGGTTCGTCAAACGGTACTGGGGGTATGTTGACAAAAATCAAAGCTGCAACTATTGCGACGGAGTCAGGTGTGCCAGTCTATATCTGCTCTTCCATGAAATCTGATGCCTTGATTGAAGCAGCGGAGGAGACCAAGGATGGTTCCTTCTTTGTTGCGCAAGAGAAGGGACTTCGTACCCAGAAACAATGGCTGGCCTTCTATGCTCAAAGTCAGGGAACGATTTGGGTAGATGGTGGAGCTGCAGAGGCACTTTCAAAAAACGGGAAAAGTCTCCTTTTATCGGGTGTGGTAGAAGTGGAAGGAAACTTCTCTTACCACGATATTGTAACAGTAGCAGATAAAGAAACAGGTCAATCTCTTGGAAAGGGACGTGTCCAATTTGGTGTCTCAGCCCTAGAAGATATGCTCCGTTCTCAAAAAGCTAAGGGAGTCTTGATTCACCGTGATGACTGGATTTCCATTACTCCTGAAATCCAGCTGCTCTTTACAGAATTTTAGAGGTGAACGATGGTAAGTACACAAGAACAATTTGAACAGGTACAGGCTGTTAAGAAATCTATCAATACTGCCAGCGAAGCAGTGAAAAACCAAGCCTTGCTAGCTATGGCTGATCACTTAGTGGCGGCTACTGAGGAGATTTTAGCGGCCAATGCCCTCGATATGGAAGCGGCCAAGGGAAAAATCTCAGATGTTTTGCTAGACCGTCTTTATTTGGATGCGGGACGTATAGAAGCGATGGCAAGAGGGATTCGTGAAGTGGTTGCTTTACCAGATCCTATTGGTGAGGTCCTAGAAACAAGTCAGCTTGAAAATGGCTTGGTTATTACTAAGAAGCGTGTGGCCATGGGGGTTATTGGTATTATCTATGAAAGCCGTCCAAATGTGACGTCTGATGCGGCTGCCTTGGCTCTCAAAAGTGGCAATGCGGTCGTTCTTCGTAGTGGCAAGGATGCCTATCAAACAGCTCATGCTATTGTCACAGCCTTAAAGAAGGGCTTGGAGACGACGATCATCCATCCAGAGGTGATTCAACTGGTGGAAGATACTAGTCGTGAAAGTAGCTATGCTATGATGAAGGCCAAGGGTTATCTAGACCTTCTTATTCCTCGTGGAGGTGCTGGCTTGATCAATGCCGTGGTTGAAAATGCTATCGTACCCGTTATCGAGACAGGAACTGGGATTGTACATGTCTATGTGGATAAGGATGCCGATGAAGACAAGGCTCTGTCTATCATTAACAATGCTAAAACCAGTCGTCCTTCTGTCTGCAATGCTATGGAGGTCTTGCTGGTTCATGAAGACAAGGCAGCACGTTTTCTTCCTCGCTTGGAGAAAGTGCTGGTTACAAGTCGGAAAGAAGCTGGACTGGAACCAATTCAATTCCGCTTGGATGAGAAAGCAAGTCAGTCTCTTTCAGGTCGAGCAGCTGAGGCACAAGACTTTGACACCGAGTTTTTAGACTATGTCCTAGCGGTTAAGGTTGTGAGTAGTTTAGAAGAAGCGGTTGCCCATATTGAAGCCCACAGTACCCATCATTCGGATGCCATTGTGACGGAAAATACTGAAGCTGCAGCTTACTTTACAGATCAAGTGGACTCTGCAGCGGTTTATGTCAATGCCTCGACTCGTTTCACTGATGGTGGCCAGTTTGGTCTTGGATGTGAGATGGGGATTTCTACTCAGAAACTGCATGCGCGTGGGCCTATGGGCTTGAAAGAGTTGACCAGCTACAAGTATGTGGTTACTGGTGACGGACAGATAAGGGAGTAAGAGATGAAGATTGGATTTATCGGTTTGGGAAATATGGGAGCTAGCTTGGCTAAGGCTGTTGTGCAGGCCAAGACGGGTGCTCAGATTCTCCTTGCCAATCGCAGTCAAGCGAAAGTAGATGCTTTCATCGCCAATTTCGGTGGTCAGGCTTCCAGCAATGACGAAATCTTCGCAGAAGCAGGTGTGATTTTTCTAGGAGTTAAGCCTGCTCAGTTTTCTGAACTGCTTTCTCACTATCAGACCATTCTTGAAAAACGAGAGAGTCTTCTTTTGATTTCCATGGCAGCTGGATTGACTTTAGAAAAACTAGCAAGTCTTATCCCAAGTCAACATCGAATTATTCGTATGATGCCAAATACCCCTGCTTCTATCGGGCAAGGAGTGATTAGTTATGCCTTGTCTCCTAATTGCAGGGCTGAGGACAGTGAGCTCTTTTGTAAGCTGTTAGCCAAGGCAGGTCTCTTTGTTGAACTTGGGGAAAGCTTAATTGATGCAGCGACAGGTCTTGCAGGTTGTGGGCCGGCATTTGTCTATCTCTTTATTGAGGCCTTAGCAGATGCGGGTGTACAGACAGGATTGCCACGAGAAACGGCATTGAAAATGGCGGCTCAAACAGTTGTCGGCGCTGGACAATTGGTCCTAGAAAGCCAAGAGCATCCTGGAGTATTGAAAGACCAAGTTTGTAGCCCAGGCGGTTCGACTATCGCTGGTGTAGCGAGCTTAGAAGCGCATGCTTTTCGGGGAACGGTCATGGATGCAGTTGGTCAAGCTTACAAACGAACACAAGAACTAGGTAAATAAGAGGTGGCTTTGACTGCCTCTTTTATGGTGCATGAAATGAGAAGACAAAAAGATTGTCACAAAAACCTATTTTTTTGATAGAATAGAAGGTAGTAAAAAAGAAATGAGTTAGACATGTCAAAAGGATTTTTAGTCTCTCTTGAGGGACCAGAGGGAGCAGGCAAGACCAGTGTTTTAGAGGCTCTACTCCCAATTTTAGAGGAAAACGGAGTAGAGGTGCTGACGACCCGTGAGCCAGGCGGAGTCTTGATTGGGGAGAAGATTCGGGAAGTGATTTTAGATCCAAGTCATACTCAGATGGATGCTAAGACAGAACTCCTTCTCTATATCGCCAGTCGCAGACAGCATTTGGTGGAAAAAGTTCTTCCAGCCCTTGAAGCTGGCAAGTTGGTCATTATGGACCGCTTCATCGATAGTTCTGTTGCTTATCAGGGATTTGGTCGTGGCTTGGACATTGAAGCCATTGACTGGCTCAATCATTTTGCTACAGATGGCCTCAAACCCGATTTGACACTTTATTTTGACATTGAGGTGGAAGAGGGACTGGCTCGCATTGCTGCTAATAGTGACCGGGAGGTCAATCGTTTGGACTTGGAAGGGTTGGACTTGCATAAAAAAGTCCGTCAAGGCTACCTTTCTCTTCTGGACAAAGAAGGAAATCGCATTGTCAAGATTGATGCTAGTCTCCCTTTGGAACAAGTTGTGGAAACTACCAAGGCTGTCTTGTTTGATAGAATGGGCTTGGATAAATGAAACAAGAACAACTAAAAGCTTGGCAGCCAGACCAGTTTGACCGCTTTGTCCGTATCCTAGAACAAGACCAGCTCAATCACGCCTATCTCTTTTCGGGTTTCTTTGGAAGCTTGGAAATGGCGCAGTTTTTGGCTAAGAGCCTCTTTTGTACGGATAAAGTAGGCGTTTTGCCATGTGAAAAATGTCGAAACTGCAAGCTAATTGAACAGGAAGAATTTCCCGATGTTACTTTAATCAAGCCAGTCAATCAGGTCATCAAGACAGAACGGATTCGGGAATTGGTGGGCCAGTTTTCTCAAGCAGGGATTGAAAGTCAGCAACAGGTTTTTATTATCGAGCAAGCTGAGAAAATGCATCCCAACGCGACCAATTCTCTGCTCAAGGTCATCGAAGAGCCCCAGAGTGAAGTTTACATTTTCTTCTTGACCAGCGATGAGGAAAAGATGTTGCCAACTATCCGTAGTCGGACCCAGATTTTCCATTTTAAAAAGCAAGAAGAAAAGCTCATCCATCAATTAGAACAAGCAGGTCTGGTCAAGAAAAAAGCGACTTTCTTAGCCCAGTTTTGTCAATCACGAGCTGAAGCTGAAAAGTTGGCAAATCAGGCTAGTTTTTGGACCTTGGTCGATGAGAGTGAACGCCTACTGACCTGGTTATTAGCCAAGAAAAAAGAAAGTTATCTCCAAGTTGCTAAATTAGCCAGCTTGGCAGATGATAAGGAAAAGCAGGATCAGGTCTTGCGAATCCTCGAAGTTCTCTGTGGGCAGGATCTCTTGCAAGCAAGGATTCGAAAGATTCTACAAGATTTGCTAGAAGCTAGAAAAATGTGGCAGGCCAATGTCAGCTTTCAAAATGCCATGGAATATCTGGTCTTGAAAGAAATATAAACTCATACTCTTCGAAAATCAAATTCAAACCACGTCAACGTCGCCTTGCCGTACTCAAGTACAGCCTGCGGCTAGTT
>NZ_AJQY01000056.1:0-5957 GCF_000296875.1 Streptococcus sp. GMD1S
AGCAAGTGCTGAAAATGCGGATGTTACTGTAGTCCAAGCAAGTGCAGCAAACGGCATGCGTGCAAGCATCTATGTTCAACCAAAAGATGGTGGACCTCTTCAAACCTATGCAATTCAATTCCTTGAAGAAGCACCGAAAATTGACCACTTGAGCCTACAAGTAGAGCAAGCTGACGGTCTTAAAGAAGACCAAACGGTGAAATTGTCTGTCCTTGCACACTATCAAGACGGAACACAAGCAGTTTTACCAGCAGATAAAGTGGCCTTCTCTACAAGTGGTGAAGGGGAAGTCGCGGTTCGTAAAGGAATGCTTGAGTTGCATAAGCCAGGAACAGTCTCTCTCAAAGCAGAATATGAGGGGGCTACAGGTCAAATCGATCTCACGATCCAGGCCAATACTGAGAAAAAAGTAGCCCAATCTATCCGCCCAGTAAATGTAGTCACAGATTTACATCAAGAACCAAGCCTTCCAGCTACAGTGACAGTAGAGTATGACAAAGGTTTCCCTAAAGCCCACAAAGTCACTTGGCAAGCCATTCCAAAAGAAAAACTCGACCACTATCAAACCTTTGAAATTCTAGGTAAAGTTGAAGGTCTGGATCTTGAAGCGCGTGCTAAAGTATCTGTAGAAGGCATCGTTTCAGTTGAAGAAGTCAGTGTGACAACTCCAATTGCAGAAGCACCACAATTACCAGAAAGCGTTCGTACCTACGATTCAAATGGCCACGTTTCATCAGCTAAGGTTACTTGGGATGCGATTCGTCCAGACCAATACGCCAAGGAAGGTGTCTTTACAGTTAATGGTCGCCTAGAAGGTACGCAATTAACAACTAAACTTCATGTTCGCGTATCTGCTCAAACTGAGAAGGGAGCAAACATTTCTGACCAATGGACCGGATCAGAATTGCCACTGGCCTTTGCTTCAGACTCAAATCCAACTGATCCTGTTTCAAACGTCAACGATAAATTGATTTCCTTTAATGACCGCCCAGCTAATCGTTGGACAAACTGGAACCGTACTAATCCAGAAGCTTCAGTTGGTGTCCTATTCGGAGATTCAGGTATTTTGAGCAAACGTTCAGTTGATAATCTAAGTGTCGGATTCCACGAAGACCACGGAGTTGGTGTACCGAAGTCTTATGTGATTGAATATTATGTCGGTAAGACCGTTCCAACAGCCCCTAAAAACCCTAGCTTTGTAGGTGAGGAAAACCATGCCTTTAACGATCCTGCAAACTGGAAAGAGGTAAGCAATCTCAAAGCACCAGCTCAATTAAAAGCTGGAGAAATGAATCATTTCAGCTTTGATAAAGTTGAGACCTATGCGGTTCGCATTCGTATGGTTCGACTTGATAGCAAGAAAGGAACGTCTATCACAGAAGTACAAATCTTTGCAAAACAAGTCGCAGCAGCCAAACAAGGACAAACAAGAATCCAAGTTGACGGTAAAGACTTAGCAAACTTTAACCCTGATTTGACTGACTACTACCTTGAGTCAGTAGATGGAAAAGTTCCTGCAGTAACAGCAAGTGTCAGCAACAATGGTCTCGCTACCGTCGTTCCAAGCGTTCGTGAAGGTGAGCCAGTTCGTGTTATCGCGAAGGCTGAAAATGGGGACATCCTAGGAGAATACCGTCTACACTTTACAAGCAATAAAGACTTGCTCTCTCGTAAACCAGTTGCCGCGGTCAAACAAGATCGCTTGCTACAAGTAGGGCAACCGCTTGAATTGCCAACTAAGGTTCCTGTTTACTTCACAGGTAAAGACGGTTACGAAACAAAAGACTTGGCAGTGGAATGGGAAGAAGTTCCAGCAGAAAATCTGACTAAAGCAGGCCAATTTACTGTTCGAGGTCGTGTCCTTGGTAGTGATCTTGTTACTGAGTTCACTGTACGAGTGACAGACAAACTTGGTGAAGCTCTTTCAAATAACCCAGAGTATGATGAAAATAGTAACCGCGCCTTTGCTTCAGCCACTAACGACATTGATAGAAACTCCCATGACCGTGTGGACTATCTTAATGACGGAAATCATTCAGAAAATCGTCGTTGGACAAACTGGTCTCCAACACCATCTTCTAATCCAGAAGTATCAGCAGGTGTGATCTTCCGTGAAAATGGTAAGATTGTAGAACGGACTGTAGCGCAAGCCAAACTTCACTTCTTTGCAGATAGTGGTACAGATGCCCCATCTAAACTCGTTTTGGAACGTTATATTGGCCCAGAGTTTGAAGTGCCTACCTACTATTCTAACTACCAAGCCTACGATGCAGCTCATCCATTTAACAATCCAGAAAATTGGGAAGCTGTGCCTTATCGTGCGGATAAAGACATCGCAGCTGGTGATGAAATCAACGTAACATTTAAAGCTGTCAAAGCCAAAGCCATGAGATGGCGTATGGAGCGCAAAGCGGATAAGAAGGGTGTTGCGATAATTGAGATGACCTTCCTTGCACCGAGTGAATTGCCTCAAGAAAGTACCCAATCAAAAATTCTTGTAGATGGAAAAGAACTTCCTGACTTCGCTGAAGATCGTCAAGACTACCAAATCACCTATAAAGGTCAACGTCCAAAAGTCTCAGTCGAAGAAAGTAATCAAGTAGCTTCAACAGTTGTAGATAGTGGAGAAGACAGCCTTCCAGTACTTGTTCGTCTTGTTTCAGAAAGTGGAAAACAAGTCAAGGAATACCGTATCCAGTTGACTAAGGAAAAACCAGTTTCTGAGAAGACTGTTGCTGCTGTACAAGAAGATCTTCCAAAACTCGAATTTGTTGAAAAAGATTTGGCCTACAAGACAGTTGAGAAAAAGGATTCAACACTGTATCTAGGTGAAACACGTGTAGAACAAGAAGGAAAAGTTGGTAAGGAACGGATCTTCACAGCGGTTAATCCTAGTGGAAGTAAGGAAGAAAAACTCCGTGAAGTGGTAGAGGCACCGACAGACCGCATCGTCTTGGTTGGAACCAAACCAGGAACTTCTCTTCCAGAAGACGAAGTGAAGAATCTTGTCCTTAACAGACCAGAACTTGTAATCGAAGAAGAAACAATTGATTTCAAGGTTCAGGAACAAAAGAATGATCAGCTTCCAGCAGGTCAAACTCGCATCCTTCAAGAAGGAAGACAAGGTATCCGTGTTCACTTAATCGAAGTTGAAAATGGCAAGCGAACTGAAAAAGAAAGCTATGATAAAGTTATGGCTCAGAATCGCATCGTCGAAGTTGGTACAGCTGGTGAAACGACCAAACCAGTACCTCAAGAAGCAACAAAACCACAAGTATCAGAAAAAGCAGATACAAAAGAAATTGCTTCAAGTAAAGCTAATCAAGCTCAAAAAGAGCAGTTGCCAAATACAGGAAGTGCAGCAAGCCAAGCAGCAGTAGCAGCAGGTTTAGCTCTTCTCGGTTTGGGGGCAGGATTAGTCGCCACTAAAGGCAAAAAAGAAGATTAGAGGCACTAGCTAGAATATGAATCTAGCGGTGACTAAGAAAGACCAGGTTTTCCTGGTCTTTTTTATGACAGAAAAATCATTTAGTAATGTTGGCATAAACAATGCCATTCTAAAAGACGTATTTAAATAAGTGAAAATGCATTTTTAAAATAAAATGTGCAAAAAAATACTGTTTATCGTATTTGTTTTTAACTGGTATATACTGGCTTGTCAACGAGTAAATTTAAAGGAAAAGGATCATTTCTTAATAGAGAGAAAAAAATAAATTATTCTGTAAAAATTTGTTTGATAGTCCTAGCCTTTTTTTCGATAGTATGATAAAATGTGGTTGTAATGTAGTTAATACGGTTCATTTTTAAAAAGGTGAACGGTGATTAGTTGGGGACAATCAATTAGCTTACAATTACATTGTACATTTACAATTGAATATTATGAGAAAGGAAGATCACATGAACAAAAAAATAAGATCTTGGATTCAGATCGTTATTCTTTGTTTGGGAGTTATTCTCCAATCATTTGCTCCTCTGACGCAAGTACGTGCGGCAGAGTATAATGATGTTATCACTAGTGTAGGTGTTGAGAACAAATCTGGTGAAGCATTAACGCAAGGATTGGATATTTGGCAAGAATTCCGTCTTACTGCAGATTTTGTTTTGCCAGATAATACGGTGCATGAAGGTGATACAACAACACTTCAATTGCCATCAGAGATTGCATTTTCAAACTCTTCAGACATTGAATTACGAGATGCTTCTAACAATCTTGTAGCTACTGGTCGTTTAGATGCAGCTAGCAAAACAATTACTCTCACTTATACAAAATTTGTTGAGAATAATTCTGGCGTTAGGGGGAAATTCTTTGTCTATGTCCGAGTTGACCATGACGTTGTTTCAGAAGAAAAAGACGTTGATGTCAACATTACTGTAGGACATAGAGTTCTATTTGCAGGGAAAATCCGTTATAACGGCCCTCCAGGGAAATACGACTCTAAAATTGAAAAGAGTTCCTTCCAATTCAAGGATGACGAGAAAAATGTAATCCGTTATAACATTACTGTAAACCGCAATATGGCGAACTACAGTGATGTCACTATCAAAGATGCTTTCTCTTCTCCAAATATGACATTCCTACCAGATACTTTTCGTATTTACAAAGTAGATTGGAGTTGGAATAACGGAGACTGGAAATGGACTAATGCTCAGGATATGACCGAAACCTTTAAAAACCAACTAGTGGTAAATGCGAATGGTGATGGTTTCACCCTTCCTTTAGGAGATACTAATGGTTTTGGTTATATGATCGAGTATCGAGCTAAAGCGAATTATGATCTAGTCGATGGTGAGGAAATCACGAACGTAGCCAACATGAGCTACAATGGTAGTGAGAATGAACAATCAACCAGCACACGTACCTACCAGATTGCAGGTGGTGTTGCGGAAGGATATGTTTTCACCATTAAAATTCATAAGGTAGACGAAGCAGGCCAACCATTGCAAGGCGCAGTTTTTGAAGTAATTCGTGATCGTAACCAAGCTGTTGTTGGACGATTGACAACAGGTCCTGATGGTAACGCTAGTGTAGGCAAATTGTTGCGAGACAACTATACAATTCGTGAAGTAACGGCTCCTCTTGGCTATGACAAATTAACTGAAGATATTAAAATTTCTCCAGATGAGTTTGGTTCAGACAAATCAGTAGAACGTCGAATTGAAAATAAGAAGACACCTCCGAAGACTCCAATTGAAAAAGAGATTACTTTCAAAAAGGTGGATCCAAATGGAAAAGAAATTCCAGGAGCGGAACTGAAAATCTATAGTGGAGATACAGTCAATCTTGAAGAGGCACCTGTTGCAGACTGGACTACTGTAGCTGACACTTCTAAAGTGATTAAGCTGGCACCAGGGACCTACACTCTAAGAGAGTTCAATGCTCCAGAGGGATATCAAATTGTAGGAGATATTACTTATACTGTTAATGCTGACGGTTCTATCACTATTAAGAATAAGGGAGCTGATGACACTGTTCTTGCAGCTGGTCCAGTTCTGACTATTACCGATAAAGAGGATACTAGTCCAAAACCAATTACCTTCAGTAAGGTAAACCTTGGAGGAAATGAAATCCCAGGTGCACAGATTAAGATCTACAAGGGCGACAAGGCAGAAGGTACAGCCGTAGAAAGCTGGACTTCAACTGACCAACCTAAGCAACTGAATCTTGAACCAGGCATCTACACCTTCCATGAGGAAGCCGCTCCAACTGGTTACCTCAAAGTAACGGATATCACTTTCCAAGTTAAACCTAACGGTACTGTTGAAGTGACAAAAGTAGGTGAAAAAGATTCTAAAGGCGAAGACAATCGTGTTGTAGCCCAAGATTCAACTCTGACAGTTACTGATAAAGATGACGATGTAGCTCGTAAAATCACGTTCAGTAAAATTAGCCTTGGTGGGGTTGAAATCGCAGGTGCCCAAATCAAGATCTACAAGGGCGATAAGGCAGAAGGTACAGC
>NZ_AJQY01000057.1:0-5676 GCF_000296875.1 Streptococcus sp. GMD1S
CCAGAAGAATTTTCGATGTCAGCCGTTGACATGTCCATGATTGACCATATTCCAGATATGATCGAAAACGGTGTAGACAGTCTCAAGATTGAAGGTCGTATGAAGTCGATCCACTATGTTTCAACTGTGACCAACTGTTACAAGGCGGCTGTAGATGCTTATCTCGAAAGTCCCGAGAAATTTGAAGCCATCAAACAGGACTTGGTAGAC
The DNA here is from genome assembly GCF_000296875.1 of Streptococcus sp. GMD1S. Taxonomy (GTDB): domain Bacteria; phylum Bacillota; class Bacilli; order Lactobacillales; family Streptococcaceae; genus Streptococcus. Next base: position 211 of record NZ_AJQY01000057.1, read on the forward strand.
GAGATGTGGAAGGTTGCCCAACGTGAATTGGCAACAGGTTTCTACTACGGTACACCGTCTGAAAACGAACAGTTGTTTGGCGCTCGTCGTAAAATTCCTGAATACAAGTTTGTCGCTGAAGTGGTTTCGTATGATGATGCGACTCAAACGGCAACCATTCGTCAACGGAATGTTATCAATGAAGGAGACCAAGTTGAGTTTTACGGACCAGGTTTCCGACATTTTGAAACTTATATCGAAGATCTTCATGATGCCAAGGGCAATAAAATAGACCGTGCTCCAAATCCAATGGAACTCTTGACAATCAAGGTTCCACAACCTGTTCAAGCAGGGGATATGGTCCGCGCTCTCAAGGAAGGGCTCATCAACCTCTATAAGGAAGACGGGACAAGTGTTACAGTTCGTGCCTAGATAAGGAAAAGGGAATGATACAAGCTCAAGGTTTATTGGTAGATGATGAAAGCAGATGTGTTCATTATCATAGTGAAAAGGATATTGTTTCACTCCAATGTTATGAATGCAAAAAATACTACGCATGCTATCAGTGTCACAATACTATGGAGACACATGTTTTTTCTCCCTATCCCTTGGCGCTTTTTGAGGATCGACCAATCTTATGTGGGGGTTGTAAGAGGACAATGACTTTCCAAGAATACCAAAAACAGATGGCTTGTCCTTACTGCAGTGCACCATTTAATCCAGGTTGTAAACAACACTATTCCTACTATTTTAAATAAAATGAATCGATCCAAGTTCTTAACTTGGATTTTTCAGTTTGTTTCAGAAAATAGAGTAAAATCAAGAAAAATTCGCAATCTAAAATGGAAAAACTTTCTATAGAATGGGGTAAAAACAGCAAAAATAGAAATAAATCATATGAAACGCTTTCAACGTAAGTAAAAAGTTGACAAATCAAAATTTTAGGACTAAACTAAGTAAGTAAATTTTAAATAAAAGGAGAATTCATCATGAATTTAACATTTTTCGGTCTTTGTCTTGCCTGTATGGGTGTATCTCTTGCAGAAGGTATGTTGATGAACGGTTTGTTCAAATCAGCAGCTCGCCAACCAGACATCATCCCACAATTGCGTAGTTTGATGATCATGGGGATTGCCTTTATCGAAGGAACATTCTTTGTAACCTTGGCGATGTCATTTGTCATTAAATAGACAACTCTATTTAGAAATGGAGGTGTCAAACCATGGAAGAAAGTTTGAATCCAACCGTTAATATTGGACCAATATCCTTTGATTTGACCCTGCTTGCCATGTCTCTTGTAACTGTTTTGATGGTTTTTGCCTTTGTCTACTGGGCAAGTCGTAAAATGACCATCCGTCCAAAGGGCAAACAAAATGCTCTTGAGATGATTTACGACTTTGTGATTGGTTTTACCAAACCAAACATTGGAGAATCATACATCAAGGATTATTCCTTATTTCTGTTTTCTCTATTTCTGTTTATCTTGGTTGCCAATAATATCGGCTTAATGGCAAAAGTACAAACAACAAACGGTTATAACTTGTGGACTTCCCCAACAGCCAACCTTGGATACGATTTATCCCTATCATTCTTGATCACTTTGATCGCCCATGTAGAAGGAGTTCGTCGTAGAGGCGTTAAAGAATATTTGAGAGCATTTGTTACACCTGGCTTTATGACTCCGATGAACATTTTAGAAGAGTTCACCAATTTTGCTTCCTTGGCGATTCGGATCTACGGAAATATTTTTGCCGGTGAGGTCTTAGCTGGATTGCTATTAGCCTTGTCACAAAATGCTTTGTATTGGTATCCTTTTGCCTTTATCGCAAACATGTTATGGACAGCCTTTTCAATTTTCATTTCATGTATTCAGGCTTATGTATTTACCATGTTGTCATCTATGTACATTGGTAAAAAAATAAATGAAGGGGAAGAGTAAGTAGAGGAGGATTAGAAGATGGATTTAACTATTAGTACCATTATCGGTGACTTTATTCTTATCGCTGGTTCCTTCCTTTTATTGATCTTTTTAGTGAAAAAATATGCTTGGGGAAATATTTCCAGCATCTTGGATGAACGTGCTGAAAAGATTTCTTCAGATATTGATGGTGCCGAGGAAGCCCGTAAAAAGGCTGAGGAACTAGCTAACAAACGTGAAGCTGAGTTAGCAGGTAGCCGTACCGAAGCTAAAACGATTATCGAGAATGCAAAGGGAACTGCTGAGAAAAGTAAAGCCGATATTTTAGCCGAAGCTAAACTTGAAGCAGGGCGCTTAAAAGAAAAAGCCAACCAAGAAATTGCGCAAAATAAAGCTGAAGCTTTACAAAGTGTTAAGGGCGAGGTGGCAGATTTGACAGTTAGTCTAGCTGGGAAAATCATCTCACAAAACCTTGACAGTCATGCCCATAAGGAACTCATTGATCAGTATATCGATCAGCTAGGAGAAGCCTAATGGACAAGAAAACAGCAAAGGTAATTGAAAAATACAGCATGCCTTTTGTCCAATTAGTGATTGAAAAAGGAGAAGAGGACCGGATTTTTTCAGACTTGGATCAAATCAAGCAAGTCGCAGAAGAAGCGGGCTTACCCTCTTTTTTAGCTCAGGTGGCAGTTGATGAGTCAGATAAGGAAAAAACAGTTCGTTTCTTTCAAGACTCTGTGTCACCTTTAATGCAAAACTTTATTCAAGTTCTGGTTTACAATCACAGAGCAAATCTTTTTTATGAAGTAATTGCAGATTGTTTGAATCGCCTTGAAAAAGAGACCAATCGTTTTGTTGTCACGATTTCTTCAGCCCATCCTTTAACAGATGAACAGAAGGAACGTCTGCTCCCATTGATAGAGAAAAAAATGTCTCTGAAAGTGCGGAGCGTCAAAGAACAAATTGATGAAGGACTCATTGGTGGTTTTGTCATTTTTGCTAATCACAAGACAATTGACGTGAGTATTAAACAACAACTTCGAGTTGTTAAAGAAAATTTGAAATAGAAAGTGGTGTTCTTTTGGCAATTAACGCACAAGAAATCAGCGCTTTAATTAAGCAACAAATTGAAAATTTCAAACCCAATTTTGATGTATCTGAAACAGGTGTTGTAACCTATATCGGGGACGGAATTGCGCGTGCTCACGGCCTTGAAAATGCCATGAGTGGAGAGCTGTTGATTTTTGAAAACGGCTCTTATGGGATGGCGCAAAACTTGGAGTCTACAGACGTTGGGATTATCATTCTTGGAGACTTTACAGATATTCGTGAAGGTGATACCATTCGCCGTACAGGTAAAATCATGGAAGTACCTGTGGGGGACAGCCTAATCGGACGTGTTGTCGACCCACTTGGTCGTCCAGTTGATGGTCTTGGTGACATCCATACTGACAAAACTCGTCCAGTAGAAGCGCCAGCTCCTGGTGTTATGCAACGTAAGTCTGTATCAGAACCATTACAAACAGGTTTGAAAGCTATTGACGCCCTTGTACCGATTGGTCGTGGTCAACGTGAGTTGATTATCGGTGACCGTCAGACAGGGAAAACAACCATTGCGATTGATACGATCCTGAACCAAAAAGGTCAAGATATGATCTGTATCTACGTAGCGATTGGACAAAAAGAATCAACTGTCCGTACACAAGTAGAAACACTTCGCCAGTATGGTGCCTTGGACTATACAATCGTTGTGACAGCCTCTGCTTCACAACCATCTCCATTGCTCTTCCTAGCTCCTTATGCCGGAGTTGCTATGGCGGAAGAATTTATGTACCAAGGCAAGCATGTTTTGATTGTTTACGATGATCTTTCAAAACAAGCGGTCGCTTATCGTGAACTTTCCCTCTTGCTTCGTCGTCCACCAGGTCGTGAAGCCTTCCCAGGGGATGTTTTCTACCTTCACAGCCGTTTGCTTGAGCGCTCAGCTAAAGTTTCTGATGAACTTGGTGGTGGATCTATTACAGCCCTACCATTTATCGAGACACAAGCGGGAGATATCTCTGCCTATATCGCAACCAACGTGATTTCTATCACTGACGGACAAATCTTCCTTGGTGATGGTCTCTTCAATGCGGGTATTCGTCCAGCCATCGATGCGGGTTCATCTGTATCCCGTGTAGGTGGTTCTGCACAAATCAAAGCCATGAAGAAAGTAGCTGGTACACTTCGTATCGACCTTGCTTCATACCGTGAGTTGGAAGCCTTCACTAAGTTTGGTTCTGACTTGGATGCAGCAACACAGGCTAAGTTAAACCGTGGACGTCGTACTGTGGAAGTATTGAAACAACCTGTTCATAAACCACTACCTGTTGAGAAACAAGTAACCATTCTCTATGCTTTGACACATGGTTTCTTGGATACGATTCCAGTAGATGACATTGTTCGTTTTGAGGAAGAGTTCCATACTTTCTTTGATGCTCATTATCCAGAGATTTTGGGAACCATTCGTGAAACAAAAGACTTGCCAGATGAAGCAGTCTTGGATGCTGCGATTACAGAGTTTCTCAATCAATCCAGCTTCCAATAAGAATAGAGGTGTCAGATGGCAGTATCTCTAAATGATATTAAAACAAAAATCGCCTCAACCAAAAATACGAGTCAAATCACTAATGCCATGCAAATGGTATCGGCTGCCAAGTTAGGTCGCTCTGAAGAAGCAGCGCGCAACTTTCAAGTTTACGCTCAGAAGGTCCGTAAGCTTTTGACGGATATTCTGCATGGTAACGGATCTGGTGGTTCAACCAATCCGATGCTCATCAGTCGCCCAGTTAAGAAAACAGGCTATATCGTTATCACTTCAGACCGTGGCTTGGTTGGAGGTTATAATGCTTCCATCCTTAAAGCCGTTATGGAGTTGAAAGAAGAATACCATCCAGATGGTAAAGATTTTGAGATAATCTGTATCGGTGGTATGGGAGCTGATTTCTTTAAGGCTCGAGGTATTCAGCCAATCTATGAACTACGTGGCTTGGCAGATCAGCCTAGTTTTGATGAAGTTCGTAAAATTATTTCAAAAACGATTGAGATGTACCAAAACGAACTTTTTGATGAATTATACGTCTGCTACAACCATCATGTCAATACTCTCACAAGTCAAATGCGTGTGGAACAAATGCTTCCGATTGTTGACTTGGATCCAAATGAAGCGGATGAAGAGTATAGCTTGACATTTGAGTTGGAAACGAGCCGTGATGAGATTCTAGAGCAATTGTTGCCACAGTATGCTGAAAGTATGATTTACGGGGCTATTATCGATGCCAAGACAGCTGAAAATGCTGCAGGTATGACAGCCATGCAAACGGCGACCGATAATGCCAAAAAGGTCATCAATGATTTGACAATCCAGTATAACCGTGCTAGACAGGCGGCGATTACACAAGAAATTACAGAAATCGTAGCGGGGGCTAGTGCCTTAGAATAAGGCTTTGCCTCCCTCGTATTAAAATGAACTTATACTCAATGAAAATCAAAGAGCAAACTAGGAAGCTAGCCGCAGGCTGTACTTG
>NZ_AJQY01000058.1:0-5497 GCF_000296875.1 Streptococcus sp. GMD1S
TTTTGCATTTCCTTGTACTTGGCAATCTGATCGCGGAAATAAGCAGCCTTTTCAAAATCTTCCTCTCGTGTAGCTTGAGCCTTGAGATTTTCAGCCTCAATCAAGCGCTGATCAATCACTTTAGGATCAACAAAGTTCAGCGTTAGATTCATCTTTGAACCAGCTTCGTCCAACAGGTCAATAGCCTTGTCTGGCAAGAAGCGGTCTTGGATATAGCGATTGGAAAGATTCGCAGCAGCTTCGATAGCAGCATCAGTGTACTTGACGTGATGGTAATCTTCGTATTTCTTTTGAACCCCTTTAAGGATGATAATGGTTTCTTCGACAGTTGGTTCATCTACCTTGACAGGCTGCATACGGCGCTCTAGAGCAGCATCTTTTTCAATGATGCGGTATTCATTGAGAGTAGTGGCACCAACCATTTGCAATTCACCACGGGCAAGGGCTGGTTTGAGGATATTGCCTGCATCCATATTGCCATCGCCAGCAGATCCTGCACCAACAATTTCATGGATTTCATCGATAAAGAGGATGATATCCTCACGTTTGCGAATTTCTTCCATGAGCTTTTGCATACGTTCTTCAAATTGGCCTCGAATCCCTGTTCCTTGGACTAGACTGACCACATCCAGACGGATGACCTGCTTGCCTTGAAGTTTATGGGGAACATCCCCATCGACAATCTTCTGAGCTAGACCTTCAACAACGGCTGTTTTACCAACACCTGGTTCTCCGATAAGGACAGGATTGTTCTTGGTTCGACGGTTGAGGATTTCGATAACGCGGATAATCTCCTCATCTCGACCGATAACAGGGTCAATATCTCCCCGACGAGCAATCTCAGTAATATTGATACCGTATTCCTCTAGGAGTCCTCTTTCTTGGCTAGGTGGTGTTTGAAGTGGGCCTCGGTTTTGAGGTCCATAACCACCGTTTCCTCCATATCCTCCACCAGATTGAGTTGGAGGGACGTTATTAGAAGAAGGTTTGAAATTGTTCAAATCATTGAAAAAGTCGCCGAAAGGATCAAAGTCATGATTGTTTAAGTCAGTCATTCCTTTAAAGAGGGTATTATTTGGATCTGTTTTGATAATTTTATAGCAATTTTGACAGAGATCAATTTGCTTTTGCTGTCCATTGATATTGGTATACAGATGAATTGTTGAGTCGTTAATTTTACAGTTTTGACAGAGCATACATCTACCTCATTTCATTCTTATTCTTGGTCTAAGAAAAAGGTCAAGAATAGTCAAAGTTTTATACTCTCATTATAGCATGATTAAGGTGTAAAGCAAGTAAAAAGATTGGGAAGTGGTCGTTTTTAAAAGAAGGATTTATGGAGAATTAAGCAGCTTGAAGGTAAGAAAAAATCCCATTTGTGGTGACAAAAAGGATTCTCATTCATCGGGACTTACTGCCCGTTGTTTTTATATTAGTAAAGGAGTTCGTAGATCTCCATTGCAATTAAATCAATGCTATCAAAGGTATAAGTTTCACGAGCTTCTACATCGCGAAGGGTGAAGAGTGATCCATTTTCTTCGTCGTGGCTGTATGCAACTTCTGCGACAACAACACCTTCACGTTCAAAATTACGTTTTAGATTTCCACCATCTTTTGTCATTGCTTCTAGGCGGTTAATGATTCTAACCAAATGTGATTCCATTTTGATTCTCCTCCATTTCTTATCGTTTCTATTTTACCATAAACAAGAGGTAGTTGACTAGAAAAAAACTGTGATTTCTCTCTATTTCTCTATTCTATCAAGTTAATTGTTAAAATCAGGGGAAAAAGGATTGCATTTTAATTCAATTCATGTTATAATCATACAATCTAATACATAGAAAGTTGATTGAATATGAATTTTTCTTTTTTACCAAAGTATTTACCATATTTTAACTATGGTGCTCTGATTACCGTATTGATTTCCATCCTTGTTGTCTGCTTAGGGACCATTATAGGTGTGTTACTGGCCTTTGCTCAACGTTCACACTTTAAACCGCTCGTTTGGTTTGCAAATGTGTATGTTTGGATCTTCCGTGGAACTCCGATGATGGTTCAAATAATGATTGCCTTTGCTCTTATGCATATCAATGCTCCGACTATCCAAGTGGGAATTTTAGGAGTTGATCTTTCTCGTTTGATTCCTGGTATTCTGATTATTTCTATGAATAGTGGAGCTTACGTTTCAGAAACTGTTCGTGCTGGGATCAATGCGGTTCCTAAAGGGCAGTTAGAGGCTGCTTACTCTCTTGGTATTCGTCCGAAAAATGCCATGCGTTATGTCATTTTGCCACAAGCTATCAAAAATATTCTTCCAGCTCTAGGAAATGAATTTATCACCATTATCAAGGATAGTTCCCTCTTGTCGGCGATTGGGGTGATGGAGTTGTGGAATGGTGCAACGACAGTAGCAACAACAACTTATTTACCATTGACTCCACTTTTATTTGCAGCCTTTTACTACTTGATTATGACCTCTGTTTTGACAGTAGCGTTGAAAGCATTTGAAAAACATATTGGACAAGGAGACAAGAAATAATGACAGAAACCTTGATTAAAATTGAAGAATTACATAAGTCTTTTGGGAAAAATGAAGTTTTAAAAGGCATCAATCTTGAGATTAAACGTGGAGAAGTTGTGGTCATTATCGGTCCGTCAGGTAGCGGGAAATCAACTCTCCTTCGTTCGATGAATCTCCTTGAAGAAGCAAGTAAAGGTAAGGTTATCTTTGAAGGAGTCGATATTACGGATAAGAAAAATGACCTTTTTACCATGCGTGAAAAGATGGGTATGGTATTCCAACAATTCAACCTCTTTCCCAATATGACAGTGATGGAAAATATCACTTTGTCACCAATTAAAACCAAAGGTGAAAGCAAGGAAGTTGCGAAGAAAAGAGCACAGGAACTGTTAGAAAAAGTTGGCTTGCCAGATAAGGCAACGACCTATCCACAGAGTTTGTCAGGTGGTCAGCAACAACGGATTGCTATCGCACGTGGACTGGCAATGGAGCCAGATGTTTTGCTCTTTGATGAGCCGACTTCAGCCCTAGACCCTGAGATGGTTGGAGAAGTTCTAGCTGTTATGCAAGACCTTGCCAAGTCAGGGATGACCATGGTGATTGTGACTCATGAAATGGGCTTTGCGCGTGAGGTAGCAGACCGTGTTATCTTTATGGCGGATGGGGTTGTTGTCGAAGATGGAACACCAGAGGAGATTTTCGATCAAACAAAAGAACAACGGACCAAGGAATTTTTGAGTAAGGTTTTGTAAGACCTCATTTTTAGAAGAAATGGAGTAGGCATCATGGCTTCCAGTAAAGAATATTTAGATTTTATTCTCGAACAGCTATCAGAGCTAGAGGAGATGAGTTATCGTCCAATGATGGGAGAGTATATCCTTTATTATCGTGGGAAGATTATTGGGGGAATCTATGATAATCGTTTGTTACTGAAGCCTGTGAAGGTGGTCATGGATCAACTGAGACAGAATAGGCTTGAACGTCCTTATGAAGGAGCTAAGGAGATGATTTTGATAGAAGACATTGAAGATAAGTCATTTCTAACGAGATTAATTAAGGAGATGTATGAAGTCTTACCGGCTCCAAAAGTCAAAAAGAAAGCGTGACAAGTTTACTTAGTATAAATAGGCATAAAAGCTCGATAAGGGCTTTTTCTTATAGTTTCAGACTATAAGGTCCATTAGGCAAGAAGTGTTAGAATGGCGAGTTATTTTTTGATATAATAGAGGATATTTGATAGAAAAGAGAAGAGATATGGCACAGATTATTGATGGGAAGGCTCTTGCAGCTAAGTTACAAGGACAGTTGGCTGAAAAGACGGCCAAACTAAAAGAAGAAACAGGTCTAGTTCCAGGATTGGTAGTGATTTTGGTGGGGGACAATCCTGCCAGCCAAGTCTACGTTCGCAACAAGGAACGGTCAGCTCTCGCTGCTGGCTTCCGTAGTGAAGTCGTGCGAGTTCCAGAGACCATTACCCAAGCTGAATTGTTAGACTTGATTGCCAAATACAATCAAGATACAGCTTGGCATGGGATTTTAGTTCAATTACCTTTGCCAAAACATATCGATGAAGAGGCAGTGTTATTAGCCATTGACCCCGAAAAAGACGTGGATGGTTTCCATCCCCTAAACATGGGTCGCCTCTGGTCTGGTCATCCAGTTATGATTCCTTCGACACCTGCAGGAATTATGGAAATGTTTCATGAATATGGGATTGATCTAGAAGGTAAAAATGCGGTTGTTATCGGTCGTTCAAATATCGTCGGGAAGCCGATGGCCCAGCTTCTTTTGGCTAAAAATGCGACTGTGACCTTGACCCACTCACGCACCCATCATCTTGCCAAGGTGGCTGCTAAGGCAGATATTCTAGTGGTTGCTATCGGTCGCGCTAAGTTTGTGACTGCTGACTTTGTCAAACCAGGAGCGGTTGTCATTGACGTTGGGATGAACCGAGATGAAAATGGCAAGCTTTGTGGAGATGTTGATTATGATGCTGTTGCACCACTTGCCAGCCACATCACACCTGTACCGGGTGGAGTTGGCCCTATGACGATTACCATGCTAATGGAGCAAACCTATCAGGCAGCGCTTCGAACACTAAACAAGGACTAGGAAGATGAAATTCGTATTTGACCTGGATGGAACGCTATCTTTTGACTACATGACCATAGATGAGGAGATTCAGCAGGTTCTTTTAAAGGCTGAAGATTATGGGCATGAGGTTGTGTTTGCCTCAGCTCGCTCTTATCGGGATTGTTTGGGTTTATTAGGCCCTGAACTCAGTCAGCGCTTGGTCATAGGGTTGAATGGCGGTGTAGCCTATCATTTGGGGAAGGGTATCTTTGAAAGGAATCTCGATGCTAGAGTTTATCAGGCGCTAGTGGATTATTGCCAGACTTATAATCTCCCTTTCTTTGTAGATGATTGCTTTGACTATAGTGGTCAGATTGTAGAGAAGATTCCATTTTTCTCAAGTGTGGATCCCCTAAAGGTAGCTCGTCATCAGAAACTCGAGGACTTGGGTACTCCGATTAAGGTAGTCGTTTATATGGGTGACCATGAGGATTTGCTTGATGATCTGCTTGGTCAGCTAGAAAGACTAGGACAGGCTCATCTGTCTTATCATGAGCATGAAAAGTGCCTTTATGTTAATCCCTTGGATACTCATAAGGCGACAACTGTTGAAAAGTTATGTGGGGAGAACTTCATCGCTTTTGGAAATGACCAAAACGATATTGAACTGTTTAAGACATCTCTTTATTCAGTTCAGATAGGCGATTTTGCTGGCCTTACTCCATATGCAGATGAAACGGTAGAGCAAAAAGGAGAACCTTCTCCAGCAGTGGCAGCTAAAATCTTACAGACTTTTGCGGAATTTAAGGGAAAATAGTGTAGAAGGAGGTTTGCCCCTCCTTTTGTAGTATAATGGAGTGAGGTGATTAGATGATTTTAAAAATTTATAATGGAGAATATAGT
>NZ_AJQY01000059.1:0-5450 GCF_000296875.1 Streptococcus sp. GMD1S
TCGCATCTATATTGAGCCTCAAATGGATGAGACCTTTCAAGGTGCCTATGCAGAAGCCATAAAAAACTGGAATCAAACGGGAGCCTTTACCTTTGAGGTGGTTGCGGATCCTAGTCAGGCAGATATTGTGGCAAGTGAAATGAATGATGGATCGACTGCTGTAGCAGGTCAAGCCGAGAGTCAAACCAATTTGTTAACCAAACAATTTATATCTGTAACGGTTCGCCTGAATCACTATTATCTATCCAATCCAAACTATGGTTATTCTTATGAACGGATCGTGCACACGGCGGAGCACGAGCTGGGGCATGCCATCGGATTGGATCATACCAACGAAACTTCTGTCATGCAGCCAGCAGGTTCTTACTATGGAATTCAGCCTCAGGATGTGAAGGCTGTTCAAGAACTCTATACCAGAAGCGACTAGATGAAGTCGGTGCAATCTGAAATGAAATCAAAGCTCCTCCATCAAGTGATTGGTGGGGCTTTTTGTTCGTCCTGTTACGGCCTTTTTGCTATAATGGAACTATGAATAACTTGATCAAATCAAAACTAGAGCTCTTGCCGACCAGCCCTGGTTGTTACATTCACAAGGATAAAAATGGCACCATTATCTATGTAGGAAAGGCTAAAAATCTGCGTAACCGCGTGCGGTCTTATTTCCGTGGAAGTCATGATACCAAGACGGAGGCTCTGGTGTCTGAAATTGTGGATTTTGAATTTATCGTCACTGAGTCCAATATTGAGGCACTTCTCCTAGAAATCAACCTGATTAAGGAAAATAAGCCCAAGTACAATATTATGCTCAAGGATGATAAGTCCTATCCCTTCATCAAAATCACCAATGAGCGTTATCCTCGCTTGATTATCACCCGTCAGGTCAAAAAGGACGGAGGTCTTTATTTTGGACCTTATCCTGATGTGGGAGCGGCCAATGAAATCAAGCGACTACTGGATCGGATTTTTCCTTTTCGGAAATGTACCAACCCGCCGTCTAAGGTTTGTTTTTACTACCATATCGGCCAATGTATGGCCCACACCATCTGTCAGAAAGATGAGGCTTATTTCAAGTCCATGGCTCAGGAGGTTTCTGATTTCCTAAAAGGACAGGATGACAAAATCATCGATGACCTCAAGGGGAAGATGGCATCCGCAGCTCAAAGTATGGAGTTTGAACGTGCGGCGGAATACCGTGACCTGATTCAGGCGATTGGAACACTTCGGACCAAGCAAAGGGTCATGGCTAAAGATTTGCAAAATCGGGACGTCTTTGGCTACTATGTGGATAAGGGCTGGATGTGTGTTCAGGTTTTCTTTGTCCGTCAGGGAAAACTCATCGAGCGGGATGTCAATCTTTTCCCCTACTACAATGATCCAGATGAGGACTTCTTGACCTACGTGGGACAATTCTATCAAGAAAAATCTCACCTGGTTCCCAATGAAGTATTGATTCCGCAGGATATTGACGAAGAAGCCGTCAAGGCCTTGGTGGATACCAAGATTCTCAAACCCCAACGTGGGGAAAAAAAACAACTGGTCAATCTAGCCATCAAAAATGCCCGTGTTAGTCTGGAGCAGAAGTTCAATCTGCTAGAAAAATCAGTCGAAAAGACCCAAGGAGCTATTGAAAATCTGGGACGCTTGCTCCAAATCCCGACCCCAGTCCGTATCGAGTCCTTTGATAACTCTAATATCATGGGAACCAGTCCTGTTTCAGCTATGGTGGTCTTTGTCAATGGCAAACCGAGTAAAAAAGACTACCGAAAGTACAAGATAAAAACGGTTGTTGGCCCAGATGACTATGCTAGTATGCGAGAGGTTATTCGCAGACGTTATGGCCGAGTTCAACGTGATGGTTTAACCCCGCCAGATTTGATTGTGATTGATGGGGGACAAGGTCAAGTCAATATCGCAAAGCAAGTCATCCAAGAAGAGCTAGGTTTGGATATCCCAATTGCAGGTCTGCAAAAGAATGACAAGCACCAAACCCATGAACTGCTCTTTGGAGATCCACTGGAAGTGGTGGAGTTGTCTCGCAATTCTCAAGAATTCTTTCTCCTCCAACGCATCCAGGATGAGGTGCACCGCTTTGCTATCACCTTCCACCGCCAACTGCGCTCAAAAAATTCCTTTTCTTCACAACTGGATGGGATTGACGGTCTGGGACCTAAACGCAAACAGAATCTCATGAAGCATTTTAAATCTCTCACTAAAATCAAGGAAGCTAGTGTGGATGAAATTGTCGAAGTGGGTGTGCCAAGAGCAGTCGCAGAAGATGTGAAAAGAAAGTTGAACCCTCAGGAAGAAGTGGAATTGGCTCAAGTGGCGGAAGAAAGAGTGGACTACCAAACAAAAGGAGATTATGATGAACCATAAAATCGCAATTTTATCAGATATTCATGGAAATGTGACTGCCTTAGAAGCAGTGATTGCAGATGCTAAAGCACAAGGAGTCAGTGAATACTGGCTCATGGGAGACATTTTCCTCCCTGGTCCAGGTGCAAATGACTTGGTCGCTCTGTTAAAGGAACTTTCTATCACTACAAGTGTTCGAGGCAATTGGGATGATTGTGTCCTTGAGGCTTTAGATGGGCAATATGGCTTGGAAGACCCACAGGAAGTCCAGCTCTTGCGTATGACGCAGTATTTGATGGATCGAATGGATCCTGCAACGATTGACTGGCTACGAAGCTTACCTATGCTAGAAAAGAGAGAAGTTGACGGACTGCGTTTTTCTCTTTCTCATAATTTGCCAAATAAGAACTATGGTGGTGACTTGCTAGTTGAGAATGATACAGAGAAATTTGACCAACTCCTAGATGATGAAGTTGATGTGGCAGTCTATGGTCATGTTCACAAGCAGTTGCTTCGTTATGGCAGTCAAGGGCAACAAATCATCAATCCAGGGTCGATTGGCATGCCCTATTTTAATTGGGAGGCGTTAAAAAATCACCGTGCTCAGTATGCTGTGATAGAAGTAGAATATGGGGAATTAGTAAACATTCTATTCCGAAAAGTTGCTTATGACTATGAAGCAGAGTTAGAATTGGCCAAGTCCAAGGGTCTTCCTTTTATCGAAATGTATGAAGAACTACGCCGAGATGACAACTATCGGGGGCACAATCTAGAACTCTTAGCTAGTTTAATTGAAAAGCATGGGTATGTTGAGGATGTGAAGAAATTTTTGGAGGCTATAAAGTCAGAATATAAGGTAGACTAGTTTCTTAAAACCCCTGAAAATTAGTTGGAACTGGATGAGGAAAAATCTGATTTTAATGATAAGTTTAAATCCAGGACTTCATCCGTGTTCCAATTTCTTTCTATGAAAAATCTCTGCAAGCTCTTTCAAAATATGGTAGAATGGATGCAGTAGAATTAGAAAAGGAAATCGATTATGAAATTTCTTGAATTAAATAAAAAACGTCATGCGACTAAGCATTTTACTGATAAACCGGTAGATCCCAAAGATGTGCGTACGGCTATCGAAATCGCAACCTTGGCCCCAAGTGCCCACAACAGCCAGCCATGGAAGTTTGTGGTTGTTCGTGAGAAAAATGCTGAATTGGCAAAATTGGCTTATGGTTCGAACTTTGAGCAGGTATCAGCAGCACCTGTAACCATTGCCTTGTTTACCGACACAGATTTGGCTAAACGTGCTCGTAAGATTGCCCGAGTTGGCGGCGCTAATAACTTCTCTGAAGAGCAACTTCAATATTTTATGAAGAATCTGCCAGCTGAATTTGCGCGTTACAGTGAACAACAAGTCAGCGACTACCTAGCCCTCAATGCAGGTTTGGTTGCCATGAACTTGGTTCTTGCTCTGACAGACCAAGGAATCGGTTCTAACATTATTCTTGGATTTGACAAATCAAAAGCCAACGAAGTTTTGGACATTGAAGACCGATTCCGTCCAGAACTCTTGATCACAGTTGGATACACAGATGAGAAATTGGAACCAAGCTACCGCTTGCCAGTAGATGAAATTATCGAGAAGAGATAGGAAGAAAAAATGACAGTTATTGATTTTACAGCAGAAGTAGAAAAACGCAAAGAAGACCTCTTGGCTGACTTGTTTAGCCTTTTGGAAATCAACTCAGAACGTGATGACAGCAAAGCCGATGCTGAGCATCCATTTGGACCTGGTCCAGTAAAAGCCTTGGAAAAATTCCTTGAAATCGCAGACCGTGATGGCTATCCAACTAAAAATGTTGATAACTACGCAGGACATTTTGAGTTTGGTGAAGGAGAAGAAGTTCTCGGAATCTTTGCTCACATGGACGTGGTGCCAGCTGGTAGCGGTTGGGACACGGACCCTTATACACCAACTATCAAAGACGGTCGCCTTTATGCGCGTGGAGCTTCAGACGACAAGGGGCCTACAACAGCTTGTTACTATGGTTTGAAAATCATCAAAGAATTGGGGCTTCCAACTTCTAAAAAAGTTCGTTTCATCGTCGGAACAGATGAAGAATCAGGCTGGGCAGACATGGACTACTACTTTGAACATGTAGGACTTGCGAAACCAGACTTCGGTTTCTCTCCAGATGCTGAATTCCCTATCATCAATGGTGAAAAAGGGAATATCACAGAATATCTCCATTTTGCAGGTGAAAATACTGGTGCAGCTCGCCTTCACAGCTTCACAGGTGGTTTGCGTGAAAACATGGTACCTGAATCAGCAACAGCAGTTGTTTCAGGTGACTTGGCTGACTTGCAAGCTAAACTAGATGCTTTTGTTACAGAACACAAACTCAGAGGAGAACTCCAAGAAGAAAACGGCCAGTACAAGGTGACTGTGATTGGTAAATCAGCTCATGGTGCTATGCCTGCATCAGGTGTCAATGGTGCGACCTACCTTGCCCTTTTCCTCAGCCAGTTTGACTTTGCAGGACCTGCAAAAGACTACCTTAACATCGCTGGTAAGATTCTTTTGAACGACCATGAGGGTACAAATCTCAAGGTTGCTCATGTAGATGAAAAGATGGGTGCCCTTTCTATGAATGCCGGTGTCTTCCGCTTTGATGAAACAAGTGCTGACAATACGATTGCCCTCAACTTCCGTTATCCAAAAGGAACAAGTCCAGAGCAAATCAAGTCAATCCTTGAAAACTTGCAAGTGGCTTCAGTTAGTCTTTCTGAACACGGCCATACCCCTCACTATGTGCCAATGGAAGATCCGCTTGTGCAAACCTTGTTGAATGTCTATGAAAAACAAACTGGTCTCCAAGGTCACGAGCAAGTCATCGGTGGTGGTACCTTTGGTCGCTTGCTGGAACGTGGGGTTGCCTACGGTGCTATGTTCCCAGACTCAATCGATACCATGCATCAAGCCAATGAATTTATCGCCTTGGACGATCTCTTCCGAGCAGCAGCAATCTATGCTGAGGCTATCTATGAATTGATCAAATAAAACGATAGAAGTCTGAGATGTTATGCTTGGACTTCTTTTT
>NZ_AJQY01000060.1:0-5222 GCF_000296875.1 Streptococcus sp. GMD1S
AGATTTTCTTTAAAATTTGGTAAAACCATTCTATTCTTCCTTTTCTTTTGTTATTTTTCCTTCAAAGCAGAAAATAATCCTGCTAAAGCAATGGCACCAGACAAGAGCGCTGTCGATAGAATAATTGTTTCATCTGCCAGCTCTAGCTGATAGTCAAAAATCTTTTCAGCAGGTTTATCTTCCGCAAAAATTCTTAGTTTCATCAAATGTCCCCCATTACTAGTATATCACATATATTAGCATTTTAAAAAACAAGCTCATTAAAGCTTGTTTTTATTTAACTATCACAAAAGTCGTGTACATATCTTTCCACTTCTTTTTCCATAAATTGAATCTCACAAATACCCCATTTATCATTCTTTACCGTTACATCTGCCATCATCTGTAATTTTAAACTCTGGCGATTGAAAATTCCTTCCCACTGTTTATATTTTGCACTTGGAACTAAATTTCCAAACTTCGAATTTTGACTATCTGTAATGATACAGAGATTCCCAAAGGAGTGCAAAAATTTATCATCAATTTTTTCAACTCTTTCATCACTATTTGGATGTTGTGGAAACCAATGCTCTATAGAACGACGATATGTAAATTTGAAATCTTCAAACTTAACATCGTATGCTTTCTTTAATTCTTCACGATTTTTCCATAAAACATAATCTACAAAGTTAAAAGCATAAACAGGAATTGCACCATATTTCTTAATTCTTCTATCCTCAGTAAACAGTCTTTCTTCTGCATACGTCACTGCCATTTTTTCAAGAAATTCTTTAAAATGAGCACCAAATTCTTGATCATTTAGTTCTTCAATATGTCTGAAGAGAAATTGAAAAATCTCATATAACCAACGACTATCACGATTAGCAGTAAAGGTCACAGCAAACATAGATTGAAGGAGGATAATGTTTTTGTTAATTTCCGAATCTGAAAATGTATTCTTAGTAAAGCGTTCTTCAACTATGTAATGCTCTTTCGCTTTTCCATTAGGTTGATATTCATAATAAGTTCCCTTCTGCAAAAACCATTCATCCTTATTTCTGCTTGAAGAATCCATATTTGAATTTCTAACGATGTAATTATCAAAAATATGTTTTATTTTAAGAAGAAATTCACTGAATTCAATAATCCAAGTCTTATTTTTATTTTTTATATCAAATAGGGCTAAAAGTTTCTTGTCGTCTAACTGAACCTCATTGGTATCCTTACCTTCCCAAATTGCCAATACATGGAGTAGGAAGGTTGGAAAATCGATAACTTGGGTATAATCACCAAAATCTTTTTCTACTTCTATATTTTTTTCATTTATCTTTTTTCCTAATATATCTGATAACTTTCTTCTTTCATTTTGATAAAAATCAATATCATCATAAATATTATGAAATGAGTAATTTGTAAAATGCCATCCAAAAATACGTTCGCGTTCTTGAAAATCATCTGCTCTCTTCCGTCGCATCTTAAATTGACTTGATACCGGCTTATCAAATTCCGCACAGGCATCCCAAATTCTTGCAAATTTTTGTGCCATTTCTTGATCTGCACCAAACTTGGCCATCATTTGCGCCTTAAGGATCTCATGAGCCTCTAGTTGTTCTCCACGAGAGTTGAAACGTTCGAAATAAAGATTTAAGTCTAAATCTTCAGAAAGTATACTCCGAAAAATAATAACTTTATCAAAAAGATAATCAACGAAAGACTGAGGATTAAGGTGACGCTCCTCTAGCACTTTTTTCAATGCGTCTTTAGCATGTCCGTAACCTCTAGTTAATTCATTTTCATCGTCCTCAGAGATTTTTTCCTTAGTAAATAGTTTTTGAATATTCTCATTTGATTTCTTCCTAGCTGGAAAGGTAAGATTGACAGCTTTCAATAGATCAAAACCAAACTCATGCTTCAAAGCTAAGGCAATCAAATTAAGGGCTGTTGTCCGTTGTTGCCCATCTATGATTTTGAAAATGTCATTCTCTTTATTAACGACTAATGTTCCAATATAGTAATTGTCTCTATTTTCTTGAAAAGCATCTGCTACGTCGTTCAATAACTGCTCAATTTCATCATAAGTCCAGGCAAAATTTCTCTGATAAAGAGGAATAGCATAGGTATCTTCATTTAACAGACGATTAACAGATAAGCTTATATGCGTTTCTACCATTTATCTTTTTCCTCTTCTATAATCTTGTCCACAGTATAATTTTCAAATAACTCTCTATCTATCTTTATCATGAAATCATTCGGAGTGACGGCATGAGATAAAAGTTGAAATAGCTTTTGAACCTCTTTTTGTCTAAACCTTCCACCAGCAGCATAGTTCCCAACCGTCGCATCATATATGGCTTTAGATTTAACTCGAGGGTAGTAAGACCAAATAAACAAGGTCTCTACTATCTCCTTTGATAGCTCCTCTTTTCCAAATCTATCTGCGAAAAGCGAGCAAATATTTAGGAATATATTGTGACACTTGAGATAGCGACCCTTTGAGCTATTGTAAATGTTTAACATACCTTCTGGGTAAGCTAAATTTTGTTCTTCTTCCTCTAACTCATTAGAGACTCCAAACTTTTTATTTAAAAAATTTTTATGAACTTTAATAGTTTCATGAGAAGATTCAATATACTCAAAAAATTTACTTCCATCAATTATTGGCATAGTAATTGACATAGGGAGTTTTTCAATATGACGATACAATTCTAGGTATGGAAAGTTCTGATTCAAATCAACGCCTTTAAAGTCGTCAATAAAATCCTCTGTAAAACGGAGATAAGAGCCATAACGCTTGTTTGTTAATCCTGTCTCTCCTCGCGACCAACGTCTCATACGAAAAAGATGTTTATCAAACAACTCTTTGAGACTTAACTCTTTATCCTCTACAAATTGCTCCCACTTTTCAACAATTCTTTCATCTTCGGAATCTTGCTTGCGAAGATGATAGGCCTTGAGCAAATCATGAGGTTCTAAAGATTTTCCACGATTATTCTGAGAATCAAATAGCTGAAAGGCCTCTGATAATCGTTCTTGGGGCATAGTAATCACAGAGACAGCACAATTCTCTAATAAAAAGTTGCAAATGTCTTTTGCCTCATTTTCGCCAACTAATTGAGTTAAATTTTTCCACTCATTATAATTTTCACTCGCATGATAGCAAGATAGCTCTCCAAATTCTTCAGCACTCAACAGTTGATTAGCACCCTTATAATTCTCTAAGTCATCTAACGAATGAAGAAACAAAGAAATTGAAATTAGCCGTTGCTGTCCATCGACAATATCTAAGTGTCCATCATTCTTATGCAGGATAACGGAACCAATCTGATATTCCTTTTTCCCCATAGCATCTCGTAAATCATAAAAAAGATTACGGATATGTTTTCTGTTCCATTTATATGGTCTTTGATAAGAAGGAATCCGCAAATTCCCTTTTTTCAATAGTTCTCCAACCTTTTTAGAAGTAAATTGAATAGTCATTTTATCCTCATTTATATTTATCTATCATTTCTTGAACCGTTCGCTTCATATCCTCTACTAAAATCCGAGGAGACAAAACAGTAACTGCTTCCCCTTGTCCCAGTAACCAGCGTTTAAGACCCGGTGTATACTGACTTTTAAACTTAAAATGAGTCCAGGAACCATTTTTCCCAACTATTTTTGCATTTGGAAATTGATCCATCACAATAGTAGGATCATACAAATACCCAATCTCAATACTGATTTTCTTCCCGATAAAAGCATCAACTCTCTCGTTACGAATATCACCATCTCTAAATTTATCTCGATAAGAAATAGAGGGTTTCTCTATACCACTAAGAGACCATGATTGGATACGGTCTACTCTTAAAGTAATATAAGTAGCGTGTTTTAACTGATAAACAACCAGATAAAAATAATGACTATCATAGTAAAGAGATACAGGCAAAACCGTCTGCTTCTTAGAAGACTCCGAATAAGGTTTTTGATAGATAATGTCTAAGACCTGTTCATGTAGAATAGACTCCGATAAATTCCAAATTTTCTCTATTCTATCTTGCTGATCCGTTAAGGGAGCATAATTAAGCTTTTCACTACCAATGATTTGCTCAATTTCTTTCTGGTCATCACGAGGAATTAAAATCAGTAAATTTTTTAGTAAGCTATCAATTTCTGGCCGATTCAATGCTCGATTTTCCAATAAAATCTTTGAAATAACAAGTATATCCTTTTTATTAAAAACTGACTTACTTGATAGGCTATACTTATTCGTTTTACGACTATAAAGCAGGTCTCCATTAAAATCGGGATGACTGGATAAAATATCACGAAGGAGCGAAAAATCTCTCTGTATCGTCTTTTCACTAACCTCAAATTCCTGGGCTAATTGCTTTTTTCCTAACGGAGTCCCAAACTGTAAGCGTAAAAAGATTGTTAGTAATCTCTCTTGATCATTCATTTGCAATTTCCTTCTACATATTATTCAAACAATATTATTTCCAGTACATTTTTATCACTTCTATAGTCTAACTAGCACTTTATATTCAAAACGATTAAAGCAAAATAAACTAGCCCTTAGATGATTTCAACTGTACCACTATGCCAGATTCGAAGAACTCAACTACGGATTCAGCCATATTTTTTAAGTCTTCGGGTAAGCAGTCTGAATATACAATGAAGAGTTTGCTTCTTTTCTTATTCTCTTTGAATTGCTGCATCCAGTATTCCTGTACCCTTTGATCAGCCTCTCCCAAGAATTGAACTCCATCCAGAAAAATCAAATCATACTCTGTATACTCCATTTGCATTTTTATCCATTGACTATGTTTAGAAAAAATCAAATTATCTCTCACTCGATAATATGCAAGTGATGCTATTGGAGTAGCAGGTTTTATTTTAGTTAACGTATAAAACAAATGCCATCTGTCAGTCTCTGAAATACCGCAAATGTAAATACATTGAGAATCTTCTTTTAAGTCTATTTGTGGAAATCCGGTCCAATCACTCCCATCATCTTTCAAGCCTTTTTCAAAATTATAAATTTCCTCTTCAATTGACACATTAGAATTTAAAATTTCTTGATTCACCATATTATACTCTCTTTTCTTTTATTTTTAAGAGAATTATAACAAATCAAGTGGACATTTTTTGTCCACTTGATCAAAATAAGCAATTTTTTAAAACAAATCATCAAACAAACTCAACTGGTTGTCCTCTGGCATATTGCCGAGAATCCCCATTTCATCCATCTTTTCAACCAAGGTTGA
>NZ_AJQY01000061.1:0-5165 GCF_000296875.1 Streptococcus sp. GMD1S
TAGATGGCACTTGGCGCTATTTTCTTGTCCCAGTCAATAGTCGCATTGGTCATGAGACGATCCTCTTGACCTGGAGTCTGGCTAAATTCTTGCGTTTTAATAAAGTCACCTGACTGGCTGATGAAGAAAGTCTTGACTGTGAAACGGTCGTAGTTGACCGCACGCATAACACTTTCAGCTGAAAGGACAGAGACTTCACGCTCTGCACTACGCCCACCGTATAAAAGAATAATCGTTTGTTTCATATTGCTTGTCCTAATTCTAATAGAATACTCGTTCTTTAGTATATCATATTTGCTTCTTTTTTGAAACTTGAATCTAAAAAAGCCCTCATTTGAGAGCTGAAATTTTACCGATCCACCACTTGAGCTTCAAAGTAAGCTGGCTTGTCGTCTACATTGGTGATGGTGATCGGTGATGGTGATCGTGTAGGACTTGTTATTAGTTACATAAAAAACTTTCTCCCCTTGGTAGCTGACAACAATCCCATTCTTTACCAAATGAATATCTTTTTGATTGTTTGGAAGCTCTTTATCATCATACCTTTTGGGAGCTCTATCTATTCTGCAAAATTTCGTTCTCTTTCCTTTTTCTACGCTGACCCGACCACCTGATACACTGCAACAATACTATCATACGAAGAATCAAATAAACCAAACGAAGGATTTTCATCTTTCCAAGAGCTGATAAGAAGGTTTTCCTTGCATTCCCCACTTCTTGAACTAACTGTTCAACCGTTTTACCTGTTTCCTCTTTAATAGCAACTGCATTCTTTGAAATCAAATAATAATTTTGTTCTAATCTGCTGATATAGGCTTTGGAAATTGGCTCGTCTAAGAAAAAATATACTCTATCAGCATACTCATCCTGAGACAGCGTATAGTAAACTTCAGCTTCACTCTCCCATTTTTTAGGAAAACTAGTTATTCTTATATTTCCATAGTCTAAATGCATCATTCCAACTAAAACGTCATTAGTCCATTCTTCCGCATAATGGTATAATTTCATTTTCTTATCTACCATTGGCCAAACTATAACATACCGACTATGCATGAATTCCTTAGTTAATGCCGAGTTACTTGCCAAGCTGGTCGCACCAATCTCATATACTGACCAAATAAGAACTATGAGCATTAGGACAGCTTGAGTTGGTTTGTTTTTATAATAGTTTCTTATTCTTTTTAACATTTTACTCTCCAACTGCGGGATTAGGTTTATCTAAATCTTTTTTGACATTTTGACTAGTATTCGCCACTAGAGCCTCTCTTGCATATTCGAAAGAAACAAGCTGATTGTTACTTTCAAAGCAAATAAGTCTCCTTTACCAAACAATTACAACAACTGAGGCCTAGTTTACGGTTCCTAAATCTACCGATCCACCACTTGAGCTTCAAAGTAAGCTGGCTTGTTGTCTACATTGGTGATGGTGATAGTATAGGGAGTTTCTTTCGTCACACCAAATACTTCCTTTATCTCCCCTTGAACCACTATACCATCACTTTCTAAATAGATACTTTTACTCTTATCATTTGGTAAGTCTTTGCGCTCGGTTTTGTCTTTTAAAAAAATTAGCTCCGTTATTGTTTGCTTTTCAACATTATAGACTATATTACTGTCTTTCATTCCCCAACCTTTTCGACCGGACAATTTTAACTTCGCATCATCTAATTTTTTAAAATGTAGTTCCGAATTATACTCCAGCTGCTCTGTTTTAGAAAAAACTTTCAATTCAACACTTTGACCTGGTTGCAGAGTGTACTTACCAGCATTTAAAACCACACAAATAAAAACTGCCGCAAACGAACCATACAACAATCCGATGATCATTCTTGAGAGACTGCTTTTAAAGTGCCGTAAAAGTAGAAATAAAGACACAATAAATAACACGGGTGTTAGCATTTTAGTTTTCCTCTCTCATCACTATTAAAATCCAGAAGAACTGTGGCCCTCAATCCCTCCTTAAAAGAGAGTATATTTTCCAACCCAAAAGAAAGCAGACCAAAGCTATCGAATAGTAGAAAATTTTCTGAAGCAAATGATTTAAAACTATCTTTCTCATCTGATTCACAACTGTATATAACTGATTCATCGCATTGTCCGAGCGTTGTTCCCAAACGGTCACTGAAGAACCTGTGTTACTTTCAATCACAGCTTGATTTTCACTTGCTAATTTCAAATATCTCCCAGCATGATACAACCGCTTTTCCCCATTTAACCAACTAATTTCAACACTCTTGTCTCCTTGTAATCGATTATTGTAACTGATGGATACCGCTTGATTCTCATAAGAAATCTTACTTTCAATTTGATTATAGTCATCCACCACATAGATAAGGCCGATGTTCTTTCCATTTTCTTTTGAGGGCACTAGATGAATATGCTTATCAAGAGCATGCCAATCCTGATCATTTTTATCTTGAATCAATTGAACCATACTACTATTCACATCCATCTTAGAAAATGAATAATATTGATAGATTGGCTTAATGATGAACAATACCATATAAAAAAGGAAAAATAGGAAAAAAAGGATAGACTTACTTTTATTTCTCATTTACTGCTCCAAAGTAACTTTTTTTACAAAATATTCTTGAGAACTCTGTCATGGCAACCTGCCTTTATAAAACTATTACCTCGTCGTTCCGTTTGTTATTCGGTTCTCCATATATCCTTAACTGTCACTTCTCCCCAATTATCTAGGCTAAAACGACTGGCATATATGGAAGTCCAGTCTGCCAAGACTTTGTGACGGAGTATTTCATCTGCTTCCCTGCGAATCTCATCGGCAGTCTTTCCATGCTCCGTTAGAAAGGCTTCTACTTGAGACTGATGATAATATCTCACGCTTTTCTCATCGTGATACCACATAAATCGTTCTAATTGCTGATTGTTTACATCGTACAGGTAATCTACATTTATGGTTGTCTCTGTATCTGGCAGTCTCAAACGCATCTCTATCCCAACTTTCGTCATCTCCTGAAATCCAAAATAAAAATAATAACCTAGAGATTGAATAGTATTTGGTAAGTCTACACTTTTATAATCAATAGAATGAATAGAAATTTCTTGAGAATCGTTGTCCACAAATTTTAAACTTTTTAACTTATAAAAAGCTCGTCCTTTCCAGAGAAATGTATGATTGTGATAATCACTTTCTTCGTAGTATATTTCATCAAAAATATTATGAACTCTCTGATATTTATAGTACTGAAAACCAGAGAAAGATAATAATAGAACTATTAGCAACGAAAAAATTACAAATTTCCTCTTCTTCATCTAATCACCTCATCTCTGTCAACTCTTGATTCCCTGTTTCAATATTTCGAATGAAATTATAAGTACTTGGGTAATTTTTTTGTAGCTTATCTACGGTATCTTTTCTAGTAAAATCCCTCAACACACCCCGTTGTTCATACAGCATTGTGTTGAGCAAGAAGCTTCTTTCTCTGGTAAACTATCCATACAAAGTCTGATACATCGTTTCCATGAAATCCTCAAGCTCTTTTTGAATAATCTTTAATAGGCGCTTTTCTTCAGCTTTGGGGATAGTCACTCTCTCATTTTTATTTTTTTCATTTGTTTGAAAATAGGCGCTAGAAACTATATCCAAGTTCTTATCCAATTCATATAGTACACTAGTTATTTTACCATCTATCTCTATTTCAAAATAAGCAGTAACCCCCCGTCCACGATACGATATTTTCAAATCGATGTCTCCTTTTATCTCGATGGAAGCAATTCCTCCATCCAAGCGAATAGCTCCATCGGGAGGAATGACATAGCCCGCTTTACGGATGTCAGGCGCATATTTCCCTGATGCCATCAAACGTTGTAAGACGACTATATTGTCCCTCTCTTCAAAGGAGGTTTTTAATTGCATATGTTCTTGATGGTTTTGATACTGAAAGTAAAGATTCAAACCAGTAGCTAAGGCAATTACAGAACCAATAACGATCAGTATTTTTTTAAGTCCCGACATTTTTCTCACCTCCTCTATCTAAGTAATCATAGAAGTCTTGTTCATACAGCATTGCGTTGAGTAAGAAGTTACTTTCTCTAAAAATCTAACCATACAAGGTTTGATACATCTTTTTCATGAAGTCATCAATCTCGCTTTGAACACTTCTCAACAAGTAATCTTCTTCGGCTTGGGGGATAGAAACAATCTCTCTTTTCCCGTTATCATTTTGCTGAGAATAGCTGGAATCAATTAAATTCAGATTTTTATCTAAAATAAAAGCTACATGCGTTTGTTTTTCATTAATCTGTGTAATGAAAAACAACTGAAAATCCTTAGCATCCTTTTTGGGAGGGCTAATTTTCAAATGTAACTCTCCTTCAATTTCTAATGGATAAATAACTCCATCCAATCGAATAGCTCCGTCAGAAGGAATAGTATATCCTGCCTTGCGGATGTCAGACGCATATTTTCCTGATGCCATTAAATGATGAAGAACTTCAATTCTTTCATTTTTCTCAAAGGCTTCTTTTAAAGTACTAGATTGTCGGAAATGATTGTAAGCAAAATATGAAGGAATTGCTAACAGAAACAAAAACAATACGATCAACCATTTAAACTGTTTTAATTTATCTGACATTAGTTTCTTCCCTCCATATAACACTCTCTTTCAAATAAGTTTTATTATAAACTCTCACTCGTCTTCCTCGTCGTCATAAACTGGCTCGCCATGGATTTTGATGTATTCTTCATTCCTGCGGTCGTCTTCTTCCCAAACCGGGTCTCTTACATCGTCCATAAACGGAATTTCTTCCAAACTCAGCTCGTTAGCCTCTTCATAACTCATCGAAAGGATATCCTCATGCCGGTTTTTAAATTCCTCCACACTTAACCAGCTCTCTTTATCATCTTCGCTAATCTGACCATCAATAGCAGTCGCAATTTCAATGGCCATAATATAGAAGGCACGTTTATCAACAGTTAGAAGGTCAAGGTGGGTAGAAGCTAAACGTAGACAGTCTCCTTTTTCTCGATAGTCTGTTGCTGGATTGTCTTCAAAATCTAATTCAAGATTTTCATATACATGACTCCCAAATTTATTGATAATCCCTTCTTTCAACTGAACATTATTCCATCTATTATCATGCATCCACTTATTCAATTTCAAGTGAATAGTTGGGTCTGTTTTAAATGGGCGAGTATTCCC
>NZ_AJQY01000062.1:0-5014 GCF_000296875.1 Streptococcus sp. GMD1S
TTGTCTTGCGGATTAGGAGTTGTAGAAGCATTGGAGCTTGATTCACTCGTTAGTAGCTCACTTCGACTATCCCAGTATTTCTTATACTCGCTTTCCAAAGTATTCAACTTACTTTCACGGTCTTTTCCTGACAAGTTGCCATCTTCTCGAACCTGCTTGATTTCCTGAGTCAAAGCGTAGAGAATCAAGTCACTGTCGTTAATCCGTTTCGCAATATCAAGAGCCTCTTCAAAACGATTGCGCCCAACCTGGATCCAGTAAGTCAAATAAAGCTCATCTGACTTGAGTGTTACGTTGTTCAAGATGACTTTCTTTTGTTCAGAAGAAAATTCCAACCCCTGAATATAAGAGTAAGCCAACTCATACTTTTGCGTATTCGGCAAGCTAGCTGGATCAATTCTCTCTAATTCTGTAATAACACCACTATAATCCACTTTAATAAAGGCAGTATCTGCCTGCAACATCTTTTCTTTGAAAGGATTTTGCACAAAAATCAGATAGATAAGTGGAACGATCAACAAGACAACGCTGGCTGTTAACCAAATCGTTGCCAGTTTAAAGACACGATGGCGTCTACTTGGAACCAAGACCAAATCTGCCCGTTCTTTCGCAGCCTTCTCCGTGTAGTACTTCTCCAAAACAGCTACTGCAGCCTCTATATCATCTGCCTGACATAGGTCATTTAAGAAGTCGGGCAAGGTCTCTAATTCCAAGGAACCATTATAAAGATCCATGAAATCCAAATCGCTAAATAGTGTTACTGTAAAACATTTAGCCTGGCGTAAAAAATCTTCTGAGGATATTGATTGAGGAACCATCAGACCAGGAATTC
This sequence comes from Streptococcus sp. GMD1S, assembly GCF_000296875.1. Classification (GTDB taxonomy): domain Bacteria; phylum Bacillota; class Bacilli; order Lactobacillales; family Streptococcaceae; genus Streptococcus. Next base: position 833 of record NZ_AJQY01000062.1, read on the forward strand.
CGCGATAAGCAATCTTAGCCTGAGCATCCTTGGTAATAAAGAGATTTACTGGGTGCAAAAGGAAAGTCACAGGTAACTCCAAGGCGCCCTCTAGACGAAAAACGTTTAGGGCCAAACGGATTCTTTCCGAAATGGTACGTTCCTTTATTTCCTCATAAGTCAGTCCATAAGCTTCGACTTGATAGGAGAAGGTGACACTATCCTCATCAGATACCATCGATTGCTCCAAAAAGAATGGATGATGCAAATCCAATAGTAAGAGTTCCCGTAAATCTTGACTCGCAACATCTGAACGTTTGAGTTTTAATTCCCAGTTTGTTTCATTTTTTTCATAGACAAACGACTGTCCACCAAATTCAAATTTTTCTTCAGCCACCTATATCTCCTCAATTTCTACTAAATCTCCTGTCGTCATAGGATAATCAGACAGATGTTTCCCTTCATCAATCAACAAACCTTTATTGACAATTCTTAATTGATATTTTTTTCGCTTGATACCTGGATTAAAAATCGTATCCACTTCTCGCACCAGCCGGCGCACTTCAATTCGCCGTGGGATGCGAATATCCACATCTCTTTCTCTCAAACGTAGGGTAATATTGATATGTTGCTCCACCTTTTACACGCCTCCTATGCCTGGTTTATCCTTTTCTAAGTTATTTAGACAGACTAGTTAAAAACTTAGTCCATCCCTTCTACCATCACACGATAACTCATTACTGCCGTTGCTCCAAAAAGCAAGAAAATCAACACCACATAGAATATCTCTGGAAGAAAGTCATTCAGACCACCTTTTTCTACATGGCCTATATTTGTTTGAAATTTAATTGTTTTTTGAGCATTGGGCTGAAACAACTGTTCTTCAGAAGATTTTTTCACTGGTCTCTGTATAGCAGAAAACAGTTGGCCCCTTTCTGTGATCAACTGTTCCTCTTGATGCTGTTGCATGTCCTGCAACCTCTTTTGAGTTGCTTCATTAAAAAGCTCCTTGGTTTGTTCAGACTGTAGACCAAATTTCAATCCCTCTTTCTTTTCAAGTCGGGAATCATCAATCTGCAGACTGTTATCCTTCAAATCATCTGCAGCAGCCCCAGAGACTGCTGCACATGTTACTAAGGTAAGAAGGAAAAGAATGATTTTCTTCATATTTCTATTTTCTATTCTTTCTCAGCTTGGCTTGCTTGAAACCACAAACTACTTTCTCTGATAAAAATATTTATAACAAGTAAAACAGCTATGACAACAATCGTTGCAACAAAAGCGATAATTGCTGCTGGATGTCCATCAAAGTATCCTGAAAGCAAACCTTCTAATATTGATAACGCATTGAGATTTTTGATAAATGCTGGGAAACCAGTTAGACTTGCTGTTGTCCCAATAGCATTTGATAGGTAGACAAAGCTAATCATCATAAAGAAGGAGAGTCCCATACCAATCACTCGGAAATGTTTAAGCAATAGATATTGTCCTTGAATCAGTACAAATGCGGCTAAAACAATTAATAGAACCCAAGATGGTTGATATTCACGACCAACCTGTAGCTGAACACTTGATACAACACCAACTACCAATCCGACAACGATACTTAAAGCAGATAGGATGGTTACCGTCATCAAGTCTGTATCATGTAACTTATCAAGTTTGAACTTATCTTTGACTTTGCGAATAACGTTTTGAGTTGCAAACAGATAGGCTGTAAAGAGACTAACAATCTCCAATAGTAAAATCCATGTAAATGGACGGTAAACATTGACAGTCGCTTTCACTGAAGTAGCATTTTGGGTAACAGGATTGGATAAGAAGTTCAACAACACTTCATTTGGTACCCCATTTTGATAGGCATTATTCAGAACCTTCACAAAGGATTCTACAAAGTTTCCATTGTTAGTTAATTCTTCGTTAAACTGCGTCATCAAGGAGTCAGCATCTTGTGACAACTTTTCAGTACTTGTTTGAGCGTTTGACAATTCACGATTGAAATTACCTAAAGTCTCATTCACAGACTCTGCAGCTTTGACATTACTTTGAGAAGATTCCTTCACACCCGTAGTTTCTGACAAGAGAGCTGCATAATCCGAATTTAGGGTAGCCAATTGATTATTAGTCTCTTCAAAAGCATCATTGCCTTTCCCTTGCTTCTCAACCAAATCCTTTAGATTTTCTTCCAACTTCTTGTACAACTCTAACTGTTCATTGATTTTTGTATTCAATTCTTGGTTGGTAGTCAAAACATCCTTCACATTTTTTTCTAGAACAGGCTTGAGAGTAGTCAGTTTTGACAAGGCTTTATCTACTTTCTCTTTAGTACCCTCTGTATCTGTATCGCTAGCAGGTGCAGTCAGACTGTCTTCATACTTCTTCAGGTTTGAACTAATAGCTTCAAGCCAAATATTTGATAAAGCATCTGTTACATCACTATTTCGTAACTCTTTGACAGTATTGTATGCTTGTCTGAGTGCTTCCACCTTTTGGTAGTCAGAAGCTATTTTCTGAACCTTTTGTCCATAAGTCACTGCTGCTTGCTGAACGGCTAAGACATCTATCGGAGCACTGACTGCTTGAACATCATTCAAGGAAATATCAACAGTCTTTGGCTCCGCTTTTGGAGTTGGGCTTGAAGCCCCCGTTGAACTTGTAGTTGGAGTCGGAGCTGCCTCTGCAACACTATAGGCTACTTTGAAAGTCCCACCCGTCTTCAAATCAATTTCTTGACCAAACTCAACTGGTGTGCCATCATAAGTGACCGAATGAACCGTCACTCCTGTTCCAGCCTTCCATGATACCTTAGCCTTTGTTCCTGTTCGTCCAACAGCACTCGTACTCGTGATTGCCAGATGTTCCAGATTCTTCAAGTCCGTCAAAGAAATCTCGTCGCTTGGCTCTTTAATCGTTTTTAAATCTGTATAGTTTACAGAAGGAATTGTGATTGGTGTCATACCAAAACCACTAAATTCTTTTCCACTAAAGTCTTCTTTGGGTAATTCTGAGATTGCAGAAGCCAGCTGCTCTTTTAGAGATTCCTCAACCTTCTCTAAATCCTTGTTTGCAGCTTTATCCAAAAATCGATCAAGAGTGATTTTGCTCTTCTCACTTGTTCCATAGTAAGTGGCTAATTTCTCATCAATAAAGTTATGAATATCATTTTTATGATTTTCAAACTTGGTTCTTTCATCTGTTAGATTTTTCTGTAAGCTACCAATCTCTGTGCTGATGCTTTCTGCTACTTTTTTATAGTAAGCCTCAACTTCTGGTGACGTTCCATCAGTGGATGCTGGTGTTCCATCTATATTCGCAGTCAGACTACCTTGAGCTTTAATTAATTCCTTATAGGTTTCAATTTGTCCCTTAACGTCTTCCCGACTCTGAGAAATGAGCCCAGTGATAACATCCGCATGATTTTTCTTCTCATCTACTCTATTCTTAAGTAGAGTTCCAAACTTCTCGCCATAGGCAATCTGCGAAACATCAAAACGACCAAAAATCTGTGAGTAGCCCTCCAAACCTGTCTTTAAAGCAGTGTTGGCGTCAACAGAGGAACTAGACATACTATAGAGAGTTGGGAAAAGATTTTTAGAGTTGATAGCTGTATTATATAAATTCGTACGATAGTTTCCGATATTGGTTGCTTGTATCTGTGAGCTAGCTTGAACATTCTTTTGTGCTGTATAAAGGTTGTTCAAAATACTAGCCATATACATGTCAACTAACTGACCATTCAAATCAGAAACAATATCTTTCGCTAGTTTATTTGCATCATTTTCTACTTGCAAATTTCCTTGCGCATTCACCTTATAATTGATAGTTGTCTTATCAACATTGATGCTGTTAATATCGAGTATTTTTTCAGAAAAGTCACTAGGAATTGTTAAAACGAGTTGGTATTTCCCACTTTCTAACCCAGAATCAGCTGCTCCACGAGGGACAACAGACCAATTTTGTGAATTATCACGCTCGATATTTTTTACATAACTAGCACCTAGATTGTATTCTTTTGTATCTACGTAGACAGGCTTATCTTCATTTACGATAGCTACATTTAATTTTGTCTGCTGATTAGCCTTTGCATTATTTTCATTGCTAATCGTTGTATTTTTTTGAACAGATAGATTCAAAAAAATAATCAATGCAAGCAACCCTAATGCCAACAGACTACTTCCTATATATTTAAAAATTCTATTCTTC
>NZ_AJQY01000063.1:0-4911 GCF_000296875.1 Streptococcus sp. GMD1S
TCTTTCCATATGTTTCACTTTTCGAAAAGCGAGTATAGTATTTAAATCGAGTTTTAGCCTGATAGGTTTTTCCAGCTATATTTTCACTGTAGGTACCGTGGATTATAAATCCTCCCACGCTTGTATAGTTTTTCTCGTATTTTTCTAACTCAAACTGTCCTGTAAGACCGTAGTTTTGATAAGAACGATGCACAGCTTGCTCAAGCTCAGTTCGACTTGCATGGGCAAACAGCCCCCACATATCCATTAGAGAAAAAATCGGACTGAACACTGTGAAGATTACCATTGGGATCACTATGGATAAGCAACCTATTAATAGCCAATTTCTTTTCTTGGCCTTTCCTTCAGATTTTTTAGCAGTTTTCTGTTTCCTTTTTAAGATTAGAATGAGCAAACCCAAAAGCACTAATACTAATAAAACCAATCTACACTCTCCTTTTACTTTTGACAGTTGTTAACAGGTGTATAGGAGGCTGACAGAAATACTCTTCTCACCTACTAACTTATCCTGAAATCCATAAACTCGTCTGAAACGAGGAGCAACCCTTGTCTCATTATACCACATGAACCATACTGTGAGAAGATGAGAAATACAAAAGAAAACCACCTGAAATAAATTCAGGTGATTTGTGTAATTATGGAAAATCGTTATATTGACTCTCTGCGATTTCAACCATTTTTCTACGATTGTGGCGTTCCTTGGAATCTTTTCCGCCTTGGATATAACGTTCTTTGCGTTCTGCACGTGTTTCAGGTGCTTTCGTATACATATTATCACCGATAGACTGAGCCATACTCGCATCTACACTTCGAAAAGCCTCACCAACTGCTCCTAGAAACTCATCCAAAGAACTAATTGTTGTCACCATCTCCGAAGATAATTTTTTAAGTTCATCAGTCGCATTTTGAATTTGTTCTGTCGCAGAGGAGTCTATCAGATCATAGGCATTATTCTGCAATTCTGCACTCATATCTTTAAAAGCTCCATTCACTCGGCTTAGGTTATCCGAATCAATTTTTTTTTGATTGTTACTCATTTAGAACCTCTTATTCTCCTTTGTCAACCAATATTCGGCGTTGCTTGTTTAGTTCGCGGTCTTTGGCAACATCGTAATACAAGTCAAACTCTTCTTTGGTATTGACTGAATGCTCTTGACCATCCTTACTGAGTTCGGCTGGAATCGTCAATCCTTCGTAAAGATTCGTATTTGCTGGGACAAAAAGCTGATACAAATCAAGAAACTGTGGAACATCTCCGTAAACCTTATCATAATCATACTTAGAATCAATCAAAAGGAAAAACTGTGAATCTTGCTTACTTAATAATTGATAAACTTTAGGCGCAGCTGTCTCCAAAACACTTCCCTTCAATACATCTTGATGAAAGGAAAGTTGATTTTGGCGAAGACTATCATAGTAAGTTTGTAAGATAGTCATCTCTATCAATTTCTCTTTTGAAGAACCTAGATCTACCGACGGAGTTTCAGGATACTGTTGTACTTTTGTGTCTTCCCAATCAATTTGCTTGGTTTCTAAATTTAACCATAACTGCTTTCTCTTAGTAATATACCAATCTGGATTATGAACAGCTATAGGGAGATAATCTTTCCCATTTATTTCTACAATAGCACCTATTGATACTGGAAAATAATTTTCATTGTAGTCTCCTACCAACTGATAGAGGTCTACTTTCGATTCCTCCAATCGTCTATCCCGTATTCGATAGATAGAAAGAGTAAAGTATCCGTCAGATTCATCTTGGGGTCGATTCCTAGCTAAGTTACCAGATTGTACTTTAATATTTAATCGAGTAATATACCTTTGATTAGAAGCGCCATTAGTTCTTGCAAAGCTATCTCCAAAAAGAGGATTATATTTTTGAAATAGTCTATCTTCGTCAGGGTTTAATGACTTCCAATGCACGGCCACTCCCCTGCCATCTTCTAAAAATTCATAAGAATCAATTTCCCATTTTCCTGTATAGTAATCCATATTTTCATATTTTTGGCGTTCTTGCTTGGCCTGCTCTGATTGTTGATAGCTATGATAGCCCCATAGAAGCAGAACACCCAACAGGACAGATCCGACTATTAGTAGTACTTTCTTCATTTCTCTCCCCCTTATTTGCCATATTTCTGTTCGAAATACTCTTGAAAATCTGTGAACGAGTCCCCCCCATAACTTTTTCAACAATAAAAGGAATTGTTTGAATCTGTTCTGGAGTCATATTTTCAATCGTAAGGCCTTCACCATTTGTATGCTCTCCCAAAAGGAAATTTTTCATAGCTAGATCTTTATCAAAGTATTTGTTAATTATTCTATAAGCTCTATCTCTCGAACCCACTTTCTCAAAGTAGCCCATGACACCTTTCTGGTTTAATTCTTGTACCCGTTGGTAAGCTCCATAATCCGCATAAATACTAGAGAATTGTGCAACTGTATCGGTAGCTGATCCTGCCACTTCATGTTCTAATTGCCAGCCCCCTTGACCAACCAAAACATTATAAATATTATTTTGCTCATTCTTTGTTTTGGCTTTAAACTCTGCCACCTTACTTTGTAGCTTAAAGAAGCCTGCTAACACCTCATTGGCAGACTTGCCACCATAATTACCTATTTTTTTAATAAAGGCATTCGCTCTTCCAGAAGTCATCTCATCCAGCATCTCATGTGTATTTTTAATTGAGTCTGTTGCATGTAACTGTGATAAAGAATCTGCAACACTAAAAGTCGCCGCAGCTGCTGGACCACCAATATAGGTTAAAATCGTTTTTATTCCTTCTTTTACGATAGTTTCTTGGAACTCAGCATCCGCTTTCTCATGTTCTTTTTTGATTTTATAAAGTTCAGCCTCATATTTACCAGCCAAAGCTCCGTCAATTCCTTTTTCATGGTGTGATGTATAAGTTTCAAGAGTAGTTTTGGCTGGAACACTAAGCTCATCATAGTCTGGAACCGTCTTAGAACCATAGTGATATATGGACTTTTTACTTTCTTTAACATGTAATTCCCATTCAGGGTTTTCCGTATCATTTAATTTAATAAAGATTTCTTTTCGAGTATATCGAAGTTTTGCATTTGGATCAAAAGGATCATCGTTCCTAAATTGTACACCTGAATTCCCTTCTACTTTTGTTCCAATTTTCAAGATTCGAACCGCAGTCAATAAACCTGATAAATCATTCATCTGACTTAATTTTGTATGATGCTTTTCCATTGTTGCAGCGTCATGCTCGGGATCTTGCTCGTAAGCATACATTTCAGCTATCTGTATTTGTTTGGATATATGTTGCTGTTTATCTAACCTTTCTGAAAAGACATTAACCTTGGATTGATCCGTTTTCCCCATCGCATCTAACAAACGATTTATCTTCTGAGTCCCAATCTCACTTCTATCCATCCAAATAGTCAATTCTTCTGCCAGATTCATGTAGCCCCCATCAGAAATTTTCTCTGGGTCATTCTCCATTATCTTGTCTACATCTTCTAATTTTCCAGAAAGAATCGCTTGCAAGACTTGGGCATCTTCCTTTGTAGTGATTCTAGAAAGATAAACCATATTTGACTCTGTTAGAGTATTATTTTTTATAGCATCAATAATCGTCTGAACTGGTAATGTCGTTACAGTTCTTGCGTTCTGTGTAATCTTTGTCAAGGATTCAAAGGTAGTTGATACCCCTGAAACGCCTGAAGATAGGCTATCATGCGCAGATATAATGCCGCTATGCGTTTCCTTACGTGCTTTGATTTCATCTGCAATATAAGCGTCTGCTTTGGCATCAAAATCTCCCAAATTAGAGTCTCCATCACCCATTGCTTCGATTGCTTCATCAAACAAAGCTACCATTTCATCCTTAACGATACTGATTAGATTACGCTGAGGGGTTCTAAGGGACTCTGTAAGTGTATTAATCGCATCTTCATCAGTATGGGCATGACTGGAAAATCCTAAACCTTTAATCTCCCCAGTAAATGTAAAGACATGCTGCCCATAAGTTCGTATCGCCTCTGGTGTCTGTGAAAAAACAGACTTCTGAATCTCATTCAAACGTTTAAAGAAGGCATTAATGGCAGCCGCTTTTTCCCCTTCTAGATTAGTATTGAACTCACGCATTGTATCGCTTGAGACTTCTTCAAATTTTCCAGCAAATCGGTGAATACTCGTCCCGTAATCTTCTAAACCTGAAATATTTTTTACTTTTACTGTCATCTATCCCTCCTCTATGATGCTAGAGCTGCATTTAATGCATTTCTAGCATTCCTTTCAATATTCTGAGCAGTTAACAAATCCGACTCCAAATTCTGAATCTTCGTACTTAATAACGCGAGTATTTCTCTTTTCTTCGTTAAAATGATTTGCCTCAAAGAATTCAAATCTTCTTTTTCCTGATTTTTTTCGTCATCGTATTTCTCACCCAAGATATTTTCAGAAAGTGTAACAACATAATCAATCTCTGTTGATTTCTTTTTCAATTTATTTTTAATATATTTTAAATTTGAAACTTCGCCACTCAATCGTGATACTTCTGCGGTCGCTTCATATAAAGCTTGAGATAACCCTACTATTTTTTCATAACTAGCCATAGCTATCCTCCTTTTCTATATCATTAATACTTTCATTTTACTTGCCAACCCATCGGAAACATAGTAATGTTCTTGTTCTATTATACCACATGAGGAATAATGTGAGAAGATGAGAAAAGCAAAAGAAAACCACCTGAAATGAATTCAAGTGGCGAATAGTTAGGGGAGCTCATTATAAACAGAGGCATCGTAGATCTTCTGCTGGATTCGTTTCTTTTCTGTATACTCTTGTGGAGAAACTGTATACATCTCATTAGTTTCAATGGAGCCCGCTAAATCGGTATCCATATTTTTAAAAGCTTCCGCAATCTTGTTCATAAAGCCATC
>NZ_AJQY01000064.1:0-4869 GCF_000296875.1 Streptococcus sp. GMD1S
GCTTATATCCTTATCCTCTTTGTCTTTAGCATTGCCTTTGCCTTTGTCAATGTGAGTGGTCAACAGATCGCAGATCGGATGAAGCAATCAGGAGATTACATCTACGGAGTCTATCCGGGCGAGGATACCAGTCGCTTTATTAATCGCTTGGTTCTGCGATTTGCTCTGATAGGTGCAGTCTTTAACGTTACCTTGGCTGGACTTCCAATCTTGTTTGTCTTGAAGGATGAGAGTTTGTTAAAAGTCAGCATGATTCCTGGACTCTTTTTAATTTTGAGTGGTATGCTCTTTACGATTCATGATGAATTGCAGGCGCTCAGACTAAATGAAAGGTATCAGCCACTATTCTAGGAGGTTTTGATGTATTACTTTATCCCAGCTTGGTATGGCAAGGAGCGTCCCTGGCATGCCGATTTGATACCTTGGTATCTTTCTCATTTTAAGCTAGAATTTGATGACACCTTCAATCAGATTCGCTTGACGCAACGCCAAGGGATCCCTGCCCATGTCCTCCTTTTGTCCTATCAGCCTCATCTTCGCTATTTTCTCCATCGCCAAGGTATTTTAGAAGCACAAGTTTATTCCTTATTTGATGAATTGCAGGATTTTCATGAGATTCGACCGCAGGTCTTGCAGCTCAGAGATATTGAGTGGGAAGAGGACTGCGAGTTTGTTTACAGTCCCTTTACCATTTTAGTTTTGAGAAATGGAAAGCCCTATGCTCAGGTGGAGCATGGGATTGAAGGTTTTATCAGTACGATTCAGTATTTCAAGGAAGATGGGCTCTTGTCTGCCAACTACCTGATGGATGATCGGGGGCTGGTTTCCAGTGTGATTTACTATGAAGAGGGTCAGGCTCTCTACCAAGACTACCTCAATCCCAAGGGACTGTGGCAGTTCAGAGAGTACTTGCAAGATGGGGGTCGTATCGAGGTCAATCCTATCTTTGCTTTTCGCTTCCAAAAAGAGGCTTACCAAGATATGGGAGAATTGATTGCGGAGTTTTTTGAGAAGAAAATAGCTCAACTCCCTGAGGAAGGAGCGACCTATTTTCTGCCTGCATGTGACCAGCACAATGCTTTCCTTTTAGAACGATTGCCTCACCAAACCACCAAGGTTCTCAGCCTTTTTATCGGACGAAATCCTCAAGAACAACTACCTCAGTTGGCAGGTCTGCTTGATAAGGTGGACCTTGTTCTGGTCGACAGAGAGGACACCTTGCACTTGGCTCAGTCTGCCTTTTCAGAACAAGCAATGAAGTTTCGTCATTTATCACCTTTTGATACCCGCTTGGAGCTGGGAAAGAGTCAGACTCGGAAGGAGTCAATCCTCTACTATCAACTGGACTTTGAGCATGGGATAGAGGACCAAGCGCTCTATCAGGTCTTGCATTTCCTTTCTGAAAACAAAGATACGGAGCTGGTCTTTGGAACCTTTGCTGCTAGTCAAGAAGAAATGAAGCAGCTGGAAACACGAGTTGCTGAGATGGTCTCAGAGCAGTTTCAAGACCAGGAACTGGAGAAGGAAGTTGATTACCAAGGAGCTGAAAATCCGCTTGAGGACAATCGCCATCAGAGCAAGCGCTATTCGTTTGTCAATATGAAGGATGAATCGGAGTTAATCAAGCAGCTGGAATTTGTTCGTTTGATTGTCGATCTGAACAGGCAACCTCTTCTTTATACCCAAATCGCGGGGATTAGTGCTGGTATCCCTCAAATCAATAGGGTCAAAACAGAGTATGTCAGCCATCAGAAGAATGGCTATCTGTTGGAAAATATAGCTGATTTTGCGCAAGCTGCCCATTACTATCTCGATAGCCTGCAGGTGTGGAATGATGCTTTGATCCATTCCATCGAAAAGATAAAGGAACACACTGGGGAGCAATTCCTGATCAAGCTAGAAAAGTGGTTGGAGGAGGTGACTCATGGAAAAGAAGTATAAGATCTTGCAAATCGGTCCAGAAGATTGGCGAGAGACACTTGCCCTACCAGCCCAACTAGACTGGTATCATGTTCCTCCCAACACACCGTCTGCCATCCAGAAAATCATGGATGAGAATGATCTAGATCACTTTCATGCTGTCATTCTCACGGATGGGGCTTATCTAGTAGATTTGTTGCCTTTTGCATCTAGCTTGGAACCCTATACGGTTTTCTATCCAGAACAGTTTGCAAGTCAGGATAAAAACATTCAGAACCTCATCAAACAGCACTGCATGCAAGCGATGGACCTGTCAGACCGCCAGGGCTTTGTTCGAGACCTCTCTACCTCCCTCTTTGAAGGTGGTTATGGAGACAAGCTGAGCCCAGCTACGATAAGGATTCACCCGAGTTTCCAAGGCTCTGTCTCCTATCAGGGATTTGAGCATCTGGAGCTGGAAGGAGACTTTGGCAAGACCTATACCCAGCTAGCTTCTTGGGCCTATAATCAGTCTGTCCAAGCCCATTCGCCAATCGAACTCTGGCTCGAATATGAAAAGAGTGGACTAGTGGAATTGCGCCTGCGATTGCGAAAAATCCCAGCAGGATCCGTTTCAGAGATTAGACAGGACATTCTCCTTGAGGAAGCAGACTTTGCCTCAGCAATCATTGTGGAGCAAGACTATGACGCTTATCTGAGCATTTCTCTTGAAGCGCGTGGTCTGGGAAAGGTCAACATCGGCAATCTCCACCAACGCTGGAGCCGGAAACAGTTTGGAAAGTTTGTTCTCGGTGGCAATATCCTGCATGACAAAAAACGTGAGGAAATCAACTATTTCTTTCACCCAGGGGATTTCAAGCCACCTCTAGCAGTCTATTTCTCAGGTTACCGTCCGGCGGAAGGTTTTGAGGGTTACTGGATGATGAAGAAGCTCAGATGCCCCTTTCTCCTCTTTTCGGACCCTCGATTAGAAGGAGGAGCCTTTTACCTAGGAACTGAGGAATTAGAAGATAAAATTCAAGCAACCATCCAACACTATCTAGACTATCTAGGCTTGGATAGAAGTGACTTGATCCTATCTGGGCTGTCAATGGGAACCTTCCCTGCCCTCTACTATGGAGCCTACTTTGAACCCAAGGGAATCGTAGTCGGAAAACCCTTGACCAATCTAGGAACCATCGCACAGCGGGGCCGACTAGAGGCGCCAGGAGTCTTTCCGACTAGCTTTGATGTCTTGCACCTTCAGACAGGAGGAGTGAGCCAGAAAGACATGAAGGACTTGGATCAACGTTTTTGGACCCGATTTAAACAAGCTGATTTTTCCCAGACGACCTTCGGCCTTTCTTACATGAAGGACGAGGATATGGATAGTAGTGCCTATGACCAGCTAGTGGAGACACTTTGTCAGACAGGAGCCAAGATTTTGTCCAAAGGAACCGCAGGTCGACACAATGATGATACAGGAACAAACGTTGCCTGGTTTATTCATTTTTACAAGATGATACTAGAAGAATACGGAAGAGGTGAGACATGATTATCATCAAGAGAGAGGATATTAGGTGGGGTGAGATGGGAGCCACTTATCTTTATGGTAGCCAGATCACCTATCATGCAGACGGTCATGTTACCCTGAAAAATCCTTTGCTGGCTTCAGGTGAAACCCTTAAAACCTGGTTTTCTAGTGTCAATTACCAGGCTACTAGAAGTCAGCCCAGCCTCCCTCTTCTTAAGAAAAATCACACCTACCGTCTCTCTATGAAGATGCAGGTTCAACCAGCCAATGGTCTCTATCTCAAACTGACTTTTTTAAACCGTTATGAGGTAATCATCGAGGAGAAGATTGAAAGACAATTTTCCTTTAGCTTCACCTATCCTGAAGCGGCCTACACCTACCGCCTTTCCTTGATTAGTGCAGGTTTTGAGGCTCTTGACTTTGTTTCGTTTTCTATTGAGGAGGATGCTGGTGTTTAATCGTTTGTATCAGGAAAGACAACTGAGAAAGGTCAAGAAGCTTTTAAGCCAAATCAACGCTCTCAAAGAAGAGATGGCTGCCCTCAGTGATGAGGAAATGGCTGCAAAGACAGAGGAGTTTCGCCAGCGTCTTGCCCAGGGAGAAACCTTGGATGAGCTATTGGTAGAAGCCTATGCCCTTGTTCGTGAGGCCGATAAACGTGTCTTGGGTCTCTTTCCCTATGATGTGCAAGTCATGGGTGCCATTGTGATCCATCAAGGAAATGTGGCAGAGATGAATACGGGTGAAGGCAAGACCTTGACTGCCACCATGCCCCTCTACCTCAATGCCCTAACGGGAAAAGGCAGCATGCTGGTCACGACCAATGACTATCTGGCTAGACGGGATGCAAGCGAAATGGGCCCAGTCTACCAATTTTTAGGTCTAACTGTCGGTCTTCCCTTTTCAGAGGACCCAAAAGAGGACTTGACTGCGGAAGAGAGAAGAAAGATCTACACCTCGGACATCGTCTACACGACCAATAGTGTCCTGGGATTTGACTATCTCAATGACAATCTTGCCTCCACTCGTGAGGGGAAATTCCTGCCTCCCTTTAACTATGTCATCATTGATGAGATCGATGACATTCTACTCGATAGTGCCCAAACTCCCTTGATTATCGCAGGTTCTCCCCGCGTCCAGTCTAACTATTATAGGATGATTGATACCCTAGTGACGACCTTGGTTGAGGGAGAAGACTACATCTACAAGGAAGAAAAAGACCAGGTTTGGTTGACCCGAAAAGGTGCCCAGACGGTCGAAGGTTTCCTAGGAATCGATCATCTCTATAAGGAAGAGTATGCTAGTTATGTTCGGCATCTGGTCTATGCTCTTAGAGCCCATACGCTCTTTACTAAGGACAAGGACTATCTGGTTCGAGGGCAAGAAATGGTCTTGTTAGACAAGGGAACAGGGCGTTTGATGGAAATGACCAAGCT
>NZ_AJQY01000065.1:0-4776 GCF_000296875.1 Streptococcus sp. GMD1S
TATGAGGCCTTCAAGGAAGAAGCCTATGAGGCGGAACTCTTCAAGCTCTTGGTGCGCATCTCCCGTGAAGGTCTCAGTATCGGGGTTCACCTCTTGGTGACAGCCGGACGTCAGACCAACCTTCGTGCACAACTTTACTCAAACTTCAAGCACCAGTTGAGCCTGCCACAAAATGAGGCGGGTGAAGTGCGGGCCATCGTGGGCTCTACGCCACTCGCTATGACTATGGAAGACATCAAGGGCCGTGCCCTTATGAAGCGGGAAGAAGTGGATGTGATCCAGCTGGCACTCTCAGTTTATGGAGCTAATGATACCCAAGTCCTCAACAACCTACGTCAGGAAGTGGCTTCCCTCCAAGAAGCCTGGACAGGACAACGCCCAAGTGCCATCCCGATGGTACCAGAGGAGTTGACGGAGAAAGACTTCTATAGCCGAGCAAGCGTGCAGACTGCCTATGAACACGGCCTCGTGCCATTAGGACTTGACATGGAGACAGTTGAGCCCGTCACTTGGAATCTGGCTAAAGGAAATCTTCTCTACCTAACAGATAAAGAAGAACAGATGACAGCCTTGGTGAAACACATTGCCAAAGGGAAACAGAAGGTCATCATCTTGGCACCGAAGTATCATAACTTACCTGAAATGGAAGGAGTGACGATTCTTGCAAGTCCAGAGGAATATCAGGCGGGGATTGCAAGTATAGAGAAGAGAATTCAGGAGCGGTTAGAAGGCAAACAGCGAGATCATGTTGCAACAGTGGTTGTTTACAATTTAACCGAATTAGTGGTAGAATTAAACTCAGAAGCGCTTGATACATTGGCTTATGTCCTAGACAAAGGAATTCGAGCTGGATATGGTTCTCTTGTAATGAGTTCGCCATTGATTACTAAATACATTGATGTGGTCTCAAAAACTGTTCGCTCTTATAAGCAGGCTGTTATAGGGCTTCGCTTAAGCGATCAATCAGTTCTGACAGTAACCAACAGACCTGTTCGTGAGCCACAATTAGAAGAACAAGAACACTACTATGTGGCCGATGGGTTAGCAAGTAGAATGAAAGTATTAATGATATAAGGAGGAGTGATGGGGAAAGCAACCATACAAGCTCAGATAGATGCTAAGCGTGGAGAAATTACTAATTTGAATAGTCAAATTAGTCGATTGGAAGAATGTAAAAAAGCACTTACAGATTTTTCAACGGATATAGAATATGTACTTACGAGCAATGAACATATTGAAACGACCTATTATTTAGCAGGAACACCATATTTAAATGAAACCAATAATGAAGAGAAAATACTAAAAACAGCTAAACAAAAGCTTTCAGCAAAGAGTGATGACGTAGTGGCCAAATTGACTCAGAAAATTTCTGAATTAGAGACAGAGAAGTCGGGGATTAGCCTTAGTATTAGTTGGTTAGAAATTGAAAAAAGTCTAACAACGGAGGAGTAAAGTATGAGTGATATTATAAAAGTACATGACTTACCGGCCATAGCTCGTTATAGTTCGGCTGTTCAAGAGTTTTCAAAAGGTGTGGACTCGGCTTCTAAACAAACGATGCGTAAATTTAATGAAAAGGCAGGTAAAACAGGAGATTCAGAGGACAAAGGAGAGGCAATAAATGCTTTCTTCACTCGATTGAATACTTTACAGACCCAAGTATTTCAAGAGTATCCTACCACTATTACGCATTTTTCAACAGCTTTATCAACATTTGAAAATGCTGCTACAGCTGCCGGTTTCCAAAATAAAGCATGGACTCAACAAACTGGTAATGATTCTGTCTATAAAAAATTAGATGGCGTGGAGTCTGAACAATATGAGAAGATCAAAACAAAAGTCGATAATCTTCAAACGCTATTAAACGATGCTACTGCTGAACTAGGTATTGAATCAGAAGATTTAACAACTATTAAAACAACTGCGGGAGATGATTTAGCTAGTGCAGCGACTGCACGTCGTGATACTCATAACGCCTTGCAACAAGCACATGATACCTTATCAAAAGATACTACGGATGCAGAAGCAGAACTAAAAACTCTACAGACTAGAATAAAAAATGCCAGTGCAGTATGTAATATTCCGGCTTCTAGTATCTTAGCAGGAATTAAAAATGGTAGTCTTACTAAGAGAAAAATCAGTTATTTGGATAGTATTCAAACAGAAGCAGATGGACGTGCTTTAGGTGCAATACTTAATAAACAGCCAGGAGACATATTAAACGAAAAACCTGGGGATCTTAGTGAAGGATTTTACAGTATTGGTGCTCAGGAAATGATGGAGTGGATTGAATCAGGAGATGCAGCCACTCTGAACCATCTTTTAGACGCTATGGGGAATCGGGATTTTTCTGCTAACCAACCATTTTTGCTAGAGTTTCAAAAGGCTGGAGTTAGGCTAGGTGATACTCTTGAAAAGGTTATGGAAGTTCAATATGCTAAAGACGGCACTTTACAGAGCAACCAGATGGCAGCATATAATAAGCATCTTGCTTTGACGGATAAGTTTGTTAGTTTGATGGAATCTCTTTATGTAATGGAGATAGGACGGACAGAAACATCAAAAGGAAAATTAGCAGTTGGTGACAAACTATATGTCACCGAAACGAGAACAAAAGTTTCAATTTCAGATATATCGGATGCAACATTTTCATTTAAGAATACGGTTGATACAAAGAAAACAACCTTGGAAATGAATATAGGTGGCTACTCTTATCCAACGAGTATTAGCAATACAACCGAAACCAAGGTTTACAAAATGGAAGAATACGCAACCGCTATTGGAAATAATATGGCAGAGAAGCAGGCTCGGATCGGTGAACTTGAGAAATCTCGCGAAGAAGCGAATAAAGATATGCGTGCTGCAATGGGTAAAGCTATAACTTATGCACTGGTTGGTACTTTCATACCTGAAGCAGTTCCTATCGTCTCGATGATTGATGCTCTGGCTACCAGTGATTCTAAGGAATTCAGTAAAGAACTCTTTTCTGCGATTGATAAGGATATAACCGTTAAGGGGAAAGTTGTTGAAAGTGGTTTTACGAAGACGGGTCCATACAATATGGGTATTCAATTACCAACAGCAACCATACAAGCCTATTTGAAGTATGTCGATCAGTTAAAGGGATATGACTTGGAAAAAGAAAAGACACGCATTGAGATGGTGGATGACTTTTTAAATCGAGGGAATACCTATCTTTTCCAGAAAGATGGGAAGAGTTCAGTCGCAATTTCTCGCATGAGAACACATAATTTTTATACAGAGGTCCGCTTGAAAGAGATGGATAATGAAGGTCTTGTTCCTTATGTTGAATATGCGAAGTCGTCCAGCCATTATA
Source organism: Streptococcus sp. GMD1S (assembly GCF_000296875.1). Lineage (GTDB taxonomy): Bacteria > Bacillota > Bacilli > Lactobacillales > Streptococcaceae > Streptococcus. The sequence goes on from NZ_AJQY01000065.1 coordinate 3,338, forward strand.
AGGTGAATAGTACTAGTAATGATACAAGGGCAATAATCCAAGAAGCAATAAACAAAGAAAATCAACTTAACTCAAATTCTGTAACACCAGAAATGAGCAAGTATCTCTTAGGCGAGGAGACCGATCTTTCTCTAGTCAATATGAGCGTAGACCAGTTGAAAACGTATAAAAATGTATTGGAACATTTATCGATTTCTTCTGACCAAAATGCCAAACATGGCTATGAAGAATATCAGCTCTATCTAAATAGTAAATACTCAGGAGGAAGTCAATGAAACAATACAGGAAAAAAATACTAATCATTCTGGGGGTTTTAAGCCTTCTTGTTGTGGTTTCTGGAGGCTATCCTTTGTATCGCTATTTGACACATGATCGCTATAAAGTTTGGTCAATTGAAGTAGAACCAGCATCTCATGAATTTATAGCTGATAGACAGGGGCTGGTCATTTCTTGGAAAGAGACAAAGAATAGTAATGGGAAAAGAGATAGGGATGAGCCGGTTGACTATAGTTTGGTAATTCATGGGAGACGATTTATAGCCACAGAAAGTATCCGTTTAATCTATGAATCGGGAGATAATCGCTTTGATGTGAAGAATCTAAGTTGGGGGGAGTATTGGAAGATTCAGGTCTATGATACCAGTCAGGATGATTTGCCTCGTAAGGAGTATGATCTTTTGAAGGCTATTGCGGATTATGATGCTTCTTACTTTCCAGTTTCAAGTGCCTATACTCATTTTTTTGCTTACAAAGATCAGGAATACCGGACAGTCGTTCTCCAGAAAACGGGAGGTGAGGATCGTAAGGAAGTCCTCTTTAACATGGCAACAGGTAAACTAGAAGACATCCCTAAGGATGCCGGAAAGGCTCTAGAGAACAGAAATGTTAATATATTTAAAGAATTTACTAATTTAAAAGAATATTATGCAGGTGACCTTTTACATATAGACACTCCAATTAGTTTTTCTCAATCCGTAATTGAACAGTCTTCAGACTGGCGTTTGAAGGAGGAGTATCCTGCAGCCTATGACTTGATGACTAAGAAGAAAGGTGGGCTATTTTTCTTGACCAACGAGACAGATATCAAGCTTCTCTCTGATATATACAGTCTCTTAATCCCTAAGGACAGAGATTTGTTTGATAATCTAACAGTTTATGGAGAGGTGACCAAGGACGGGAAAGACCATGTGGTTCATTCCTATGAAGAGTTTATCAATGTCTTGAAACCAAAGGAGGAATTGAGCAATGTCCGTTAAACAGATCCAACCGATGCGAATTCAAAGTATTAAGGCAAGTATTAAGGTTTCGACAGATGAGATTTCAAAGGGGATGTCGACTATCATTGATGCACCGGTTACAAGTAATCTAGAGTCTTGTGCGGGTCTCGCAAAAACATGTATGGAAAATTTAGTAGAGACGGTAGACTCATTAGATGGCTTT
>NZ_AJQY01000066.1:0-4695 GCF_000296875.1 Streptococcus sp. GMD1S
ACACCTTTTCCGTCTTTGACGCGGTTAGCATAGTAAAGGGAAGTTGAAAGCAAGTCATGGTACTCAATTTCCGCTTCAGCAAGGGCTGACTCAGAAGACCATGACCAGTAAACTGGCTTGGCACCACGGTAGATATAGCCTTTTTTAGCCATCTCACCAAAGACACGGATCTGAGCTGCTTCATAGTCTGGAGTCAAAGTCACATAAGGATTTTCCCAGTCACCAGAAACACCCAAACGTTTAAAGTCTTCACGTTGTTTATCAACTTGAGAAAGAGCGTACTCGCGGCAAAGTTTCAAGTACTCAACCAAGTCCATTTCTTTGCGTTTAACACCCTGTTTTGCCAAGACTTGTTCGATTGGCAGACCATGAGTATCCCAACCTGGGATGTAAGGAGCGTAAAATCCAGACATAGACTTAGAACGAACAATAATATCTTTAGAAATCTTGTTCATGGCATGTCCAACGTGGATATTTCCGTTTGCATACGGAGGTCCATCATGCAAGGTGAAATGTGGTTTTCCTTGGTTCAATTCTTGACGACGTTGGTAAAGTTTTGCTTCTTCCCATTCTTTTTGCCAAACTGGTTCTTTGGTTGGAAGACCAGCACGCATAGGAAAGTCTGTTTTCCCTAGATTGAGGGTTTCTTTAAGTTTCATTGTTACTCCTTTAATTTAAAATGACAAAATAAAAACCACGATTCGCAAAAAGGACGAAAATCGTGGTACCACCTTTGTTCGAAAAAAGACAGGGTCTCTTTTCCTCTTTTCCCGTAACGTGGGGGACGTCTAGTCTTACTGTTTTCGGACTGGATTGCTTGAGAGGATAATCTAACCACTAGGGATTGCAGGACTCTCACCATCTCCCGCTCGCTGAAAATATAGTTGGTTGGATCTTGTTCTCACATTTTTTTATAGGATAAGAACAGATTCTTTGTTTGCATCGTCCTCAGTTGTTGCAGTAGCTTCTACTTCAACTGACTCTTCATGCTGGTCACTTTCTTCTGTCTGTTGATTTTGTTGAGCTTCAAACTCAGCTAATTCTTTGTTGCCAGCCTCGATACGAGCTTGTAATTCAGCAACCTCTTCTGGTGTGAATTGACGAGTCATATCAATAGGCTCTTCCTCTGGTTGTAAAGATACAGTTTCACCAAGAACTTCACCCACCACTTCTTTAAAGGCTTCATCACTTGTCTGAAGGTAAGTAGCTGTTGGGCGAAGAATATCTTCCCAATCAGATGACTCAACAATTGCTAACTGACTTTCAATCGTAGACTTGAGGCGTTGATGGAATACACGGCTCTTGTTCTTCAACTCTTCTGTCTCAACAGCCACTCTCTTCGCATTATCTGTTGCCTGACGGAGAATTTCATTTGCCTTGTATTTCGCTTCTTCAAGCAAACGCTGAGCATCTTGTTCAGCTTGTTGAATAATATTGTTTGAACGTTCTTGAGCAGCTTGTTTGACACGCTCAGCTGTATCTTGAGCAATCAAAACTGACTGACTCAAGGAATCCTTCATCTCATCAAAGTAAGACAAACGTTCTTCCAAACTTTTGATGTGTGTCTCTTTATCGTGATTACTACGAACCAAGTCTTCATAATCACGAACAACGATATCAAGAAACTCGTCTACTTCTTCTGGGTCAAAACCTCTAAATCTTGTGCCAAAGGTTTTATCTTTAATTTCTAACGATGTAATTGGCATACTTTTCCTCACTTACTTAATAAAAAATAGAATCATTAATTGCTTCTGGTTCTTGCTCGCTTGTTACTGTTCTCTTAGGAATATCATTCGTATAATAGGAAAGACGTTCTTCTAGTTTTTTGATATAGAGTTCAGTTTCATCTTTGTATCGAATCATCTCCTCTAATTCAAAGTAAATCTTATCTAGAAATAGGTCAACTTCTTCCTGATTGTAGCCTCTGAATGTTCTTGAGAAAGCTTTATCACTTATTTCTTGTGGTGTAATCGACATATTTTTTCTCACTTGCTTAAAAGTAGCCTGACTGTTAGTTTTTTCTTATCCTTTTTGGTCTGACCATTGTCTTTGACAACTTTCAAACGACCAAACTTTCTCACACTGATCAAATCCCCAACTGCAACCTGGTAATCAGATTTTTCAACCACATGATAATTTACCTGGACAGATTTTTTCTCTATCAGTTGACTAGCTTGGTTTCTAGATAATTTCAAGCCACTTGATAAGAGGGCATCCAATCGAAAACTCGAAACTAAAATTTCTCGTTCTCTATAATCAATTTTAGACAAAATCCTATCGGTAAAAGGACGTTCCTCCAGCGATACAGGAAGTCTGCCAATCTTTCTTATTCCATCCTGAAAAAGAGGAATGAAATCACGATTGACAAAAATCTGTGCTCTCTTTTCATCTACCAAGATATCACCAAATAATTTACGGTCAATTCCTAGTTGGTTGATAATTGTTCCCAATATTTTTCCATGACTCAGTTGCTCAAACTTACTCGGATAGCAAATTTCCAACAAGGCCATTTCAAAGTCTGATATCTCCGGTTCAAAGTAATCTGGATAGAGAAGAACTCGAACCGACTCTGTCGGAAGAAAATCACCACTACTTTGGCAACCCAGTCCATATGTCCCAGCTAGTACCCTCAAAATCTGTTCCTGATGGGGATTGATAAAAGGAGTAAGTACCGGTGCATAGGTATCTTCTACCCGCTTGATCCACTCTAACCCCTTATCAATAAAGGGAATATCATCTTGGGAAAAATGCTGATAAATGGCTCGATTTGCTGTCATAGTAATAAGACTAGTCGTGTTAAGAGATTTCCAACAAACTGAATCAGAATCAGCGCTGCCCAAACCGTAAAATCAAGACCAGCAAATTGTAGATTGAGCTTACGAAGGGGCTCAATAACTGGGCGAGCAAGTCTGATAACTAAGCGACCTAGCTGGCTTTCATAGGCATTTGGAAACCATGAAAGAAGAGCAAATGCAACGAGAATGATGGAATAAATGCTAACCGCATTTTGGATTAAACGAATTAAGAAAATCATTATCTTGCTCTATTTCGTTTAATATCAAAACCAAACTCAGCGCTTTGTGATTCATCTGGAAGTTTGATATCTTCAATATTCACGATAACGTTGACAGGCGTCAATAGATACATCGTACTCGCAACTTTTTTCATATTTCCAGCTAAGACATGACGGGCTCCATCCAAGTAATCAAGGCAACGACGGGCTTGTACTTCTGTCATGTATTGGAAATCAATCAAAATCCTTTCATTTCCAGCCAACAAATCTACAATTTCAGTTGCATCTTCATATTTCCTTGGATAGCGAACGTCAATTGTCACTTTCTCATCTGAACGGTGACTTTGCATCGCCAATTCTTGCTGACGCGCATGAAGACGAGTAATATTTGCATCTTTTGCTGTTCCTGACTGAGCAGGTGCTGGTAATTCTTTAGAAGTTGAGATGGCTGGGCTAACTGTTTCCTCTTGTTGAGTCTGATAGTTAGTCGTTTCTTCTCCGTCTTCTGTAAAATAATCTATAAATTTATCGAATCTATCTTTTAAAGACATAGCTCTCTCCTATTTAAAAAATGCTGTACCGATTCGAACAAAGGTTGAGCCGAACTGAATCGCTTCTTTAAAATCACGACTCATTCCCATGCTTAGCTCTGTCATCGGCATATTAGGGATTTGTTTTTCTCTAATTTCTGCTTGCAGAGCCTGCGTATCCTTGAAAATTTCTTTCAATTCATCACTGTCTGCCTCAAAAGGAGCCATGGTCATTAAACCAACATACTCAATCTGATCTAACTTAGCCAATTCTGGCAAAAGTTCTAGCAATTCTTCTTTTGAAAACCCATGCTTGCTTTCTTCCCCAGAAATATTGACCTGCAAGAAACACTTGACAACATGATCTGTTCTCTTTTGAATTTCCTGGGCTAACTTTAGGGAGTCTAAAGCATGAAAGTAATCCACATATGGGATTACTTCTTTCACTTTCCGTCTCTGTAGTGTTCCTATTAAATGCCAAGTAACTGGGTAATCTTTCAAGGCCTGATATTTTTCTAAAAATTTATCGACTCGATTTTCACCTATATGACGGACACCAAGCGGAAGCATGGCTTCCGCTGTTTGTACATCTACATACTTTGTCACTGCGATTACTGAAACAGCATCTAGAGCACGGTTGGCTTCTTGACTAGCATCAGCTATTTGCTGAAAAACTAATTCAGTATTTTTTTTCAAATTCATTGATTAACGATTTTTGAAGAATGGAGGTGTATCCAATTCATCTTCATCTTGTGAAACTGGTGTTTCGAAGCGTTCTACTGGTGAAACAACTGGATCTGTTTGGCGAACAATAGACTCACGACGCAAGTCCCAGTCTCCAAAAGCAGACGCTTGGTTTGTTTCAAAACGACGTGGACTTGATTTAGGCAATTCTGCTGTCTCTTCCAAGTCGAATTGACGGTCAAATGTGTGTGCTTGTGGAGCTTTAGTTGATGGTCTTCCAACTGGTTGGTTGTTACGAGCTCCAACTACTTTTTCCACTCGCTCTTGACGAACACCTGTTGCTACAACTGTAACACGGATTTCATCCTTCATGCTTTCGTCAATTGATGTTCCAAGCCAGATGTTTACACCTTGGCCAGCTGCTTGGTTGACAATTTCTGAAGCTTCTTCTGCTTCAATCAAGGTCAA
>NZ_AJQY01000067.1:0-4487 GCF_000296875.1 Streptococcus sp. GMD1S
TCCCTAAAGATGGGCATTTGGATTTTAATCCCAAGGTCTATAATGAACTTGGTTTGAAGGTTTTTCGAAAAATCGTACGCCATGAACTCTGTCACTATCACCTTTATTTTCAGAAAAAAGGATATCGACATAAGGACCGAGATTTTAAAGAACTTTTGAAAGAAGTGGATGGACTGCGCTTTGTCCCCCCTCTGAAAGACCAAAGTACCTACCTAGTCTATCAGTGTCAATCCTGCAAGCAATCCTATCAACGAAAGAGGAAGATTGATACCAAACGCTATCGCTGTGGCGTCTGCCGTGGTAAACTCGTCATCTTAAATCGGCCTAAGGACTGATGTTTGTGAACCTGTTTCATGCTATACTACTTGTAAGAATACCGAAAGAGGAACATATCATGAATAACAAATTTTATAAAATGAAACGAAATAGTATGGTGTCGGGAGTTTTAGCTGGTCTATCAGACAAGTGGAATTTTGATGTAACTTTAGTCCGCTTTCTCTTTGCCATTTTTACCATATCAAATTTTGGGATTGGCGTGATTATTTACATCATCCTCGCCTCTATCCTGCCAACTAAGGAAGAAATCGAAGCAGAAATGTACGGAACAGGACCACGCAAACGAAAGGAAGCCGAGGCAATTGATGACAATGATGGACGGTTTTGGTGATAATAATAGAAGCAGGAACTTCGTCCGATTGGACGAAGTTTTTTTAAACTTGTCAAATCAAATCTTGAAATGGTATAATAAATCAATGAATACAATAATAATGTAGAGAGATTAATATGGCTAACGAGAATAAAACGTTTGAATTACAAAGTTCTGAAACTGACTTTGACTATGAACAATTACTTGAATTAGAAAGTTCTTTAGAAAATAACCTTAAGGATGTTGTTGAACATATAGATCAACTTGATATAGACAGAGAGAAATTACAAAATAATGAATATCTTCAAGAATCTATTGAAAATATAGTTTGGGAGCAAGTACAACTTCAACTTGCTGCCCAAATTGGTGAAGAGTTTATTAAAGAGAACAAAGGTCAAACCCTAGATTTACGAAAAGAAGCTCATATCCAAACTGCTGAAAATTTTGAAAAAGGGAAATTTGCAACTCATAATAGAGATGTTGATTATCAAGGAAGATACACTAAATGGCAAGACAACTTCACTATTAATAAAAAAGGTGAAAGAGTTCTAAAAAGTGATGCTCGTGAGTTTTTTGACAAAGGAAGAGACAAAGGTTCAGGAGCGGTTCATAAAGATCATACAGTTTCTATAAAGGAGCAATTGAATGATATTGAAATGTCTACATTTTTTTCTAAAGAGGAAGTAAAAGAGTTTGCTAATAGTTCTAAAAATTTACATGATTTAGACGCTTCTGCTAATATGTCTAAAGGCGACAAAACTATGAAAGAATTTTTGGACTCTGAAAGGAATGGATTGAAGCCAGAAGAACGTTTTAATATTAATAGAAAACAGTTAGAGAAAGATGATCAAGAGGCTAGAGAAGAACTTCATAAAAGAAAACAAGAAAATAAAGAAAAAGCTATTCAATCTGGTAAAAAATCACGACACGACGAAGCATTAAAAGTTTCCGGAAAAGCTTTAAAGGCTGCAATTTTTCAACTTTTATCAGAATTTTTAAAAGAAATTATCAAGAAATTTATAGTTTGGTTGAGTGAAAAGCATAAGAATTTCAATTCATTCCTTGAGAAATTAAAAGAAGCTGTTTCTTCTTTTGTTTCAAATTTATCAAAGCATATTTTAAATGTTGGTCAATCTATCTTAACAATGCTTGTAACATCTATTTTTGGAACAGTTGGTGAAATTTTTTTAAAAATTTGGACATTTATAAAACAAGGTTGGTCATCTCTAAAAGATGCTATTGATTATTTGAATAATCCTGAAAATAGTTCCAAAGATATTAATATTATTATTCTTGAACTTGGGAAAGTAATTACTGCAGGTATAGTTGTCACAGGAGGACTGGCTTTGGGAGAAATAATTGGTAAATCTCTCATTGCCATTGCGCCTCCACTTGCGGTAGAAATACCTATTCTAGGCTCATTGGCTAGTATTATCGGAACATTTATGGGGGCTACTGTCGCTGGTATAACAGGTGCTTTTGTATTAAAAATGATTGATCAGCAAATTGTCAATAAACAAATTTCCGAACTAAAATCTAAGAAAATTGATCAAAATAATGAAATGTTAGTAATTCAAGATCAATTATTAGATGTAAAGAGCATAAAGCTTCAAGTAGAAAAAGATTCTGTTATCAATACTATTAAGGAAAGACATGATATGGCTGCTTCAATAATGAAAGAAAAGCTATCAGATATTTTTGCAGAATCTACAAGAGACGATAAAAGTGACTTTGATGAGATTGATAATTTATTACAAGAATTATTAGATTAGGGAGATAAATATGGAACAAGAAGTATTTGAGCAAGAACAAGAAACAATTGAAATAAACATTAGCAAACATGATTTCGATGAAGCGAAAGAGCATTTGAAAGAGTTTGCTGAACAGAGTCGAGATGATTTGTATTTTGATACAGTTAGGACTCATGAAGAATTCTTTGGTTTTGGTCTTGATTTTGTTGAGCATGGAGTTACTGGTAAAGAGTTTAATACTTTAGTTGAACAAACTCAAAATTACATTTCAAAATTTTATGATAATCAACAAAAACTTATTGAAGAATTTGGTCAAGTTTATAAAGCTTTAGAAGCTCTTGATAAAGGTCATATTCAAGCAATTATTTGTAATGTAGCTGCAATAGAGCTTAACAATAAGAAAATTTTAAAAGAGCAAGCACGTATTGATAAAACGATTGAGAAACAGACTTCTACACTCTTAGCACTTAAGCAATTTAAAGAAAAATTAAATGAAAATAATCATAAAGAATCCATTGAGGAACATAAAAGAATTCTATCTTCGTTAGATGAAAGAATTGATAAATTAGAACAATTCTCATCAAAAATCCCTTTAGAACCTGTTTCACATACTGCTGAACTCGAGGAGCTTAGAAGAGAATTAGAAGAAAGTAAACAACAAATTCAACTTATTTCCAATCGACTACTTACAGTTTTTATCATATCCGGAGTATCCATTGGAATGTTAATTATTGCTTTACTTTTTATGTTTTTGAGGTAGATTATGACAATATCCCGTGATAAACTAATTGAGAGTGCCAAAAAATTGGATCGACAACTGGGTAACGAATTGGTTTTTCTCACTAAAGTGAATGAGATTATAATTGATCATTCTGACACAAATAAAGTAGCCGATTTATATAAATCTATATATTTATTTCAAAAAGAGAACAAAAAAAGTAAGATAAGTCCAACGCTGAAAGAGTTATCTGATAATTTAGCTTGTTATTTAGGTTACTCTTCCCTTTATGAAATACTAGGGCAGGAGTTAGGAAAACGTAGCAACTCTTCTCTGGATGAATTGATGAAGGAATTAAATCAATTAGTTGGTTTACAAAAAGTTAAAGAGGAAGTTTCGAGGTTAGTTATATATCAAAAGGTTCAGTCCAAAAGAAAAGAGTCTGGGCTAAAAGTACCAAAGAGAACTTTACATATGGCGTTTATGGGGAATCCTGGTACTGGAAAGACGACAGTGGCCAGAATTGTAGGTCGGATGTATTTTCAGTTAGGCCTTCTTTCAAAGGGGCATTTTACTGAAGTCTCTAGAACGGATTTAATTGCTGGTTACCAAGGTCAAACCGCTTTGAAAGTAAAAAATGTTATCGAAAAAGCAAAAGGTGGCGTTTTATTCATAGATGAAGCTTATAGTATTACAGAAAATGACAATACGGATTCATATGGACGAGAATGTTTAACGGAATTAACAAAGGCTCTAGAGGATTCAAGAGATGATCTAATTGTTATTGTTGCAGGATATACTGATCCAATGAATCATTTTTTTGAATCAAATCCTGGTTTGAAATCTCGCTTTAATTATTTTATTAATTTTGAAAATTATTCTTCTACGGAATTGTTAGATATTCTTGAAACTTTAGCAAGAAAAGACGACTACCAGATTGAGGACAAGTTGAAAGAAATATTATTAAATTATTTTAATGAAAAGTTAGAAAGTAATCTCACAAATTTTTCTAACGGACGTTTCGTTCGAAATCTTTATGAAGATTTAATAATGAATCAAGCTGTTCGAATAGATAAAAGTGAGAGTGTATCTTCAAAAGATTTAACTTTGTTGATAAAAGACGATTTTTCTTTAGAAGAAAACTGTTCTGCTTATATAGAAATATAATTAATTGAGAGAATACATCATCAAATCGTAGCTAAATTTCTTACTGATTGATGCAGACTGAATATCGAACCTTAACCCTTGTATCCGCAAGGGTTTTCTTCTTGACTTTCTTTTGTGGTAAAATATTGATAGCGAAATTGCTTGATTTTTTCAATCTTACAAAAATGTAAGATTAAAGTCTCTTTTGTAAGGTTAGGTTATGGCA